>JACPYM010000060.1 GCA_016196035.1 Acidobacteriota bacterium
GATATGCTTTCTACACACGGATGGTTGCGCTTGGGACTCCTTTCGAGTTTCGTCACCCAAAAGGATAACCCGCTACAACGCAATCATCCGTTTCTTTTTCAATGACCGAGCTTACCCACAAAATCCAGTGGGATCAGCAAAACTGAAATCTCAACCCAGATTTTCAAGCTCACTGACTTCATCCACGCTCAAGCGAAATTCCAGCGCGCCCCGAATGCCCGCCACTTGTTCGGCGCTACGCACGCCGACAATTGCGCCAGTCACCGCCGGGTTGTTCAACGTCCAGGCAATCGCCGCTTCGCCCGCCGTGCGCCCATGCCGCGCGGCAATCTCTTGCAGCTTGCCGGCCAACGCCAGATTGCGTGTCAGCAGCGGTTCTTGAAACTGCGGGCTGCGCGCGCGCCAATCGTCAGCCGCCAGCCCGGCAATACGTGCGCGCGTCATTGCGCCCGTCAGCAAGCCCGAACCCATCGGTGAATAGGCCAGCACGCCGATGTTTTCGGTCAGGGCGTAAGGCAATACCTCAGGTTCGTATTCGCGGCGAATCAGCGAATAGGGCGGTTGCAGGGAAGTGATCGGCGCAATGGCCTGGGCGCGTTGCAACTGGCTGACGTTGAAATTTGAAACGCCGATCCAGCGCACTTTGCCTTCCGCTTGCAGCTTGGTGCAGGCGGCCCAGCCTTCTTCCACTTGTTCATCCGGTTCCGGCCAGTGAATTTGATAGAGGTCAATCACGTCCGCGCGCAACCGGCACAGACTCGCCTCGCATTCCTGGCGGATCGAAGCGGCTTGCAATGATTTGCCGATCTGGCGCGCCGCGCTCCAGACGCGCCCGCATTTGGTGAAGACATAAGGCTTGGCCGCGCGCCCTGCCAGGGCTTGCGCGACGACTTCTTCCGAATGACCGAGTCCGTAAACCGGCGCGGTATCAATCCAGTTGATGCCCGCGTCGAGTGCGGCGTGAATGGCGGCAATGGAATCGCGGTCATCCTGTGCGCTCCAAGAGAAAGCCCAATCCGGGCCGCCCATCGCCCAGGCGCCGATGCCGACGGGCGTAATTTTCAGATCACTATTGCCAAGTTGGCGAAGTTGCATGTTTGCTCCAAATGTCTAGCCAAATGTCTAAATTGATGTTGATTCGCTTGGGAGTCAGGCGAAGCGCACCGCATGGGTGGCCGGGCCGCGCCGTTCACTTTACGCAACCGCAATGCGGTTTCCAAGCGTTCTGACGGTTCCCCTAGCTATTGCCGTCTGGAATTAGCGCACTGAAACGGGGCGGTTGTTTTTGCGCCGCAGTGGAAGGTCTGGCGGGCGCGTGATGGCCCAATGAAAAAGACTGATGACAAAGCGATGACACTTGAACGGCGGCGGCCCGCTATAATGGCGCTTATGCTGGACGAACTCAGGTTGTTGCACATCCCACGCGTGAGTGACGCCGCGCGCACCGACAACCAGCTTTGGCGGCAAGCTCTGCAATGGCAGACTTGTTTGCGGCGGTTGGTGATCTTGCATCAGGATGCTCTGCCATCCCACCTCAACCTCGGCTTCGACCCCAGGTTCGACCCCAAGTTCGACCCCAGGTTCGACCCCAGGTTCAACAAAGCTGGCGCTCGCCGGGAAATTTATCGCGCTGCCAGCGCTTATCAATTTCTGCTGGAAATCATTTGCGGGTTGCATTCGCCCCTGTTGGGCGAAACCGAAGTGCTGGGGCAGTTCCGGGAGTTTTATCTGGCCGCGCCTTTTCCTGAAAATCATTGGGGCAATTTTTTGCGGCAACTGACGGGCGATTTGTTGCGCGACGCTAAACGCATTCGCCGGCAATATCTGCAACATCTGGGGCATCGCTCGTATGGCAGCCACGCCAGTCAATGGTTGCACAGCTTGCCGGTGCTCGGTGTTCTAGGGGCGGGTCAATTGGTGGGCGAGTTAGCGCCCTGGCTGACGGCGCAAGCCACAGTCCGCGTGTTTGCGCGCAATCCGGCGCGCGCCGCCGCCGCTTTGGGCGAACAGCAAAATTTGCAAGTGCACGGCTTGTCCGACCACGCCACACCAGGCTGGCCGAACGCGCAAAGCGGTTTGATCATCGCTGCGCCACTCGCCGCGCAAGAAATCTATGCCTGGATCGAACGGCAAGGCGCGTCGTTCGCCCGCGTGCTCGATTTGCGCGGTGAGGCGGTGAATGATCCGCTGCCCAAAGCAGTGTTGGCTGGAACCGAAATCATGGCCTTACAAGAATTCTTCGCCGGCTTGAGGCAAGAGCGCCAACGCGGAGAAAAGCGCGCCACCCTGGCGCGCGTGGCGATTGCCCAAGCCGCCCAACGCCAGTTGCGGCAAACGCAATACCGACCGTATGGCTGGGAGGATTTGTGCGCGTGAGCACGGTCATCAGGATCGCGGCGCGCCGCAGCGTCCTGGCGCGCTTGCAAGCCGCGCTCGTGGGCGCGGCCTTGCAACAAGCGCAGCCAGACCTGACGATCAACTATCAGTTTCGCGCTTCCCTCGGCGATCAGCGGCCTGACGAACCGTTGTGGCAAATGCCTGAAAAAGGTGTGTTCACCGAAGATTTGCGCGCCGAGTTGTTGGCCGGGCGCTGCGATCTGGTCGTGCATTCGTGGAAGGATTTGCCCATCGAAGAGCATCCGCAAACCTGCCTTGCCGCCACGTTGCCGCGCGCCGATCAACGCGATTTGTTGTTGGTGAACGCCAAACGTTGGGAACGTGTGCGCGCGCATGGCAGCTTCGCCGTGCTGACTTCGTCGCCGCGCCGCGCCCAGAATTTGCGCGACTTGCTGCCCGCCGCCTTGCCCGCCTCCATCCGGCACCTCGAATTCAAACCCGTGCGCGGCAGCATTCAGACGCGCGTGGAGAAGCTGTTCACCGAAGACGCCGCAGGCCTGATCATCGCCAAGGCCGCGCTTGATCGGTTGCTTGAAACAGATGTCGTCGAATTCGCCGAGTCACGTGACGAGTTGCGCGCGGCGCTCGGCCAATGTCATTGGATGGTCTTGCCGTTGCGCTGGAATCCGACGGCGCCGGGACAGGGCGCGCTCGCCCTCGAAGCCCGCCGCGCGGACACGGATTTGCTCGCCCGCTTACAGGCAATCAATTGCGCTGAAACTTACGCCGCCGTCGAGCGCGAACGCGCGATCTTGCGTGCCCACGGTGGCGGCTGCCATCAGGCCATTGGCGCGAGCGTACTGCAACGACCTTACGGCGAAATCACCTTTGTGCGCGGCTTGCGCCAGGACGGTGAACCGTTGCAAACCGCAGCGTTGCGACCCGCGCGACCTTATCCGCCCAAAGTTGGCGCACAGGCGTTGTGGCCGTTGCGCCGCGAACAAAATCATTGGTTTGTGCGTGAGGCTCTGCCCGTGAGCGAGCCGCCGGGGCAGCCGCCGTTGTGGATTGCCAAAGACAGTGCGCTGCCAGCGGATTGGGTTGTGCCACCAACGCAATTGATTTGGGTGAGTGGCTGGGAGACGTGGCGCAAATTGGCCGCGCGCGGCATCTGGGTCAACGGCAGCGCCGAGGGTTTGGGTGAGCAGGAAAACCCGCGCATTGCGGCGCTGCCTGGCCGTGCGCCCGCATGGTTGAAGCTCACCCACGCTGAAAGCGATACGGCGGGCGGGATGAAAACCTTGGCAACGTACCGCTTATTGCCAGACGCCGCCGCGCCGACTTGGCAGCAATTCGAGCAAGTCGAATACTGTTACTGGTCGAGCGGGTCGGCCTTTCAACGCGCGCTGGAACTCTATCCGGCCTTGCGCAACCGCGTGCATTTTTGCGGGCCGGGCGCTTCGCCAGCTACGCTACGCGCGGCAGGCGTGGAACCGCACATCTGTCTTGACCATGAGCATTGGCTGGGAGCATTGGCTGGCTGAAATGCGGTCCGCTTGAAGCCGGCGAAACAACATTTGAGGGCGAATATGACCGAACGACTGATGCGCTTACGCGCCCACCGCCACCTCCGCGACCTGTGCGCTGAAACCGAATTCAACCGCGCACAATTGATTCAACCGCTCTTCATCGTTGAGGGCCTGGCGCACGACGAACCGATCACAGGCCTGCGCGGCACGGCGCGGCAATCCATTGAATCCGCCGTGCGCCAGGTCGCAAGCGATCTTGAAGCAGGTGTCACACAATTCATTCTGTTTCCCGTGCCGGGTGAAAAACGCGCGGATGGCTTCTCGCATACGTTTGCCCAAGCGGCGATCAGTGCGCTCAAAACGCGCTTCGGACGCGACCTGTGTTTGTGGATAGACACCTGCCTTTGCTCTTCCACCACGACCGGGCATTGCGCCGTGCTGGAAGGCGAACAGATCAATTTGAACAAAACGCTCAACGCCCTGGCGCAAGCGGCGCTGGCCTTTGCGCAAGCGGGCGCGGACGGCATCAGCCCGAGCGATATGATGGATGGCCGCGTCGCCCGCATTCGCGCAACCCTGGATGAAAACGGCTTTGCGCTGACACCGGTGATGAGTTACAGCACCAAATTCGCCAGCAATTTTTATGGCCCTTTTCGCGAAGCCGCTGACTCAGCGCCGCAATTCGGCGACCGGCGGCATTACCAACTCGATCCGCGCATGCGCAGCGCCGCATTAGCCGCGAGCGAGCGTTGCGCGGCAGAGGGCGCAGACCTGCTGATGGTCAAGCCCGGTCTAACCTCGCTCGATTTGATTCGCCCGATTCGCAAACGCACGGGCAAGCAGGTCGGCGCATATCAGGTCAGCGGCGAATACGCGGGGCTGTCACTGTTGGCCGAGCACGGCTTGCTCAACTTTGACGCGGCGCTGCTGGAAACCTGGCACGTCTTCAAACGCGCGGGCGCGCAATTCATCATCACGTATGGCGCACGCTATGCGAAGCGTTTGGGCATCGCCACGTAAGCAAGAGGATAGGCGGGAAATATGGTTGATCAAACTTCAGCACAGTACTTCGCCCGCGCGTTGCAGGTTGCGCCCGGCGGCGTGCATTCGCCCGTGCGCGCCTTCAAAAGCGTCGGCGGCACGCCCGTCTTTTTCCAAAGCGCACAAGGCGCACTGCTCACATCGGTCGAAGGCCGCGAATACATTGATTTTTGCCAGAGCTTCGGGCCGCTGCTGCTGGGACATCGCGACCCCGACGTGAGCGCCGAAGTGCACGCCGCGATTGAGACGGCATGGAGTTTCGGCGCGTGCGAACCCTATTCGCTGGCGCTGGCCGAATGGATTACGGCGCGCTTGCCATGGGTAGAAAAGCTGCGCTTTGTTTCTTCCGGCACCGAAGCCGTGATGAGCGCCTTGCGCGTGGCGCGCGCCGCCACGGGCCGCCAGCGCGTGCTGAAGTTTGAAGGCTGCTATCACGGCCACGCGGACGCCTTGCTGGTCAAAGCGGGCAGCGGTCTGGCGGGCGTGGCGGCCAGCACGAGCGCGGGCGTATCCGAAGCCGTCGCCAGCGAGACGCTGGTCGCGCCGCTCGATGATGACGCGGCACTGGAAGAAGTCTTTGCCACCTACGGCCACGAGATCGCGGTCGTGGTTATCGAACCACTGCCGGCCAATTATGGCTTGCTGCTGCAACGGCCTGAATTTCTGAGCAGGCTCGCGCAACTCGCACGGCAGCATGGCGCGCTGTTGTTGTTTGATGAAGTCATCTCCGGCTTTCGCGTGGCGCGCGGCGGCATGGTTGAAATGCTGGGCCTCACACCCGATCTGGTTTGTTACGGCAAGATCATCGGCGGCGGTTTCCCGGTGGGCTGTTATGGCGGGCGGCGCGCTTTGCTCGACCTCGTGGCGCCGAGCGGGCCGGTCTATCAGGCGGGCACATTGAGCGCGAATCCGGTCGGCATGCGCGCGGGCTTGGCGACGCTGCAAAAAGCTGAGCACCTCAACGTGTGGGCGCAGTTGGAAACAAAGACCGCGCAATTTTGCGCTTGGCTCAACGGGCAATTCAGCGAACGCAGTTTGCCATACGAGATGACATACGCGGCTTCGTTGTTCTGGCTGCGGGGGCAAACGGCTGCGCCGATTCGCAGCATCGCGCAGATTCCAGCCGAACACAGCGCCAAGTTCGCGCGCATCTTTCACGCGGCCCTGGCCCACGGCGTTTATCTTGCGCCGAGCGGTTATGAAGTCGGGTTCGTTTCGCTGGCGCATACAGACGCCTTGCTGGAACGCGCCGCGCAAGTTTTGCTGGAGGCCGTCAGCGCCGCGCAGGCGTAAGCGCAAATTTGCGATGAACGATCTATTTGCCAAATACGACATCCCCGCGCCGCGCTACACCAGCTATCCGACCGTGCCGTTTTGGAGCGAATCCCCGACGACCGAACAATGGTTGCAGGAATTGGAAAGCGCCTTGCAAGACGAACGCGCGACGTGGGCCATTTATTTGCACCTGCCTTTTTGCGAAACGCTGTGCACCTTTTGCGCTTGCAACACCGTCATCACGCGCGATCACGGACGCGAGGAAACTTACCTTGAACTGTTGCGGCGCGAATGGTCGCTTTATCGCGAACGCTTGCCGCAATTGGCCGCGCGCCCGTTGCGGCAATTACATCTGGGCGGCGGTTCGCCCAATTTCTTTGCGCCTGAAAACCTCAAGCGCATGCTGACGCCGCTGCTGACCGAAACGCAGTTGGACAAAGAGCATTTCGACGCTTCGCTTGAAGTTGATCCACGCCACACGACGCTTGAGCAGTTGCGCACGCTGGCCGAACTCGGCTTCACGGGCATTTCACTCGGCGTGCAGGACTTCAACGAAGAGGTGCAAAAGCTGGTCAATCGCCACCAGCCGTTCGTGCTGACGCAACGCCTGACCGAACAAGCGCGCGCGTTGGGCTACACGTCCGTCAATTACGATTTGATCTACGGCCTGCCGCGCCAGACCTTGGCGAGCATTGCAGCGACAATCCGGCAAACCATCGAGTTACGCCCCGACCGCATCGCGCTTTACAGCTTCGCGCTGGTGCCGTGGATCAAACCCACGCAGCGCGGCTACAAAGACGAAGATTTGCCGACGGCGGACGAGAAACGCGCCTTGTATGAACTTGCACGCCAGATGTTGCTGGACGCGGGCTACCTTGAAATCGGCCTGGATCATTTCGCCTTGCCGCACGATGCCTTGAGCGTGGCGCAACGCGGCAACGGCTTGCATCGCAACTTTATGGGTTATACCGAGGCGCGCACGAACGTGCTGTTGGGCATGGGCGTCAGCGCCATTTCAGAGACGCCGACCTGCTTTCACCAAAACGAAAAGGCCTTTCCGGTTTACGAGCGGCGCTTGCAAGCGGGCGAGTTGCCGACGCTGCGCGGTCATTTGTTGAATGCTGAAGATCAGGCGCGGCGCGAACAGATTCTGCAATTCATGACGCAATTCAAAGTCGTACTGACTGAAGAGCAGGAAGCCGCCGCGCCGCAATTCCTGCAACCGCTTTTTGAAGATGGTTTGGTCGAGTTGCACGCGCGCGAATTGCGGCTGACCGAACGCGGGCGGCCTTTCCTGCGCAACGCGACGATGTTTTTTGACGAACGCTTGCGGCGGCGGCGACCCCAAACCCGCACCTGCTCGCAGGCGCTGTGAGCAAAGACTGACGCAACGCGCCCGCTCCGTTGGCGAAACTGCTCGAACGCGCGCCGCAAGCCGCAATTCAAATGCAGGAGCAGCGCAACCATGAGCGGCGTCTTGTTGCTGAATTTGGCTAACCCGGCAACGTCTGACCGCCAGTCTATGCTGGCGCTGGGGCAAGCTGTATTTTGACAAGCGCGGCAGCTTGCGCCAGATTGGCGCGGCAGTACGCCGTACTTGCTAATCCAATCTCAACAGGTGAATCGCATGAACGTCAAAGGTCTGGTCAGCAGTCTGCTGCTGGTTTTGTCTGCCGCGCCGGTGTGGGCGCAAACGGGCGCGCGTTACAACTTGATTTCCATCGTGACCGACGATCAGGCGCGCTGGTCAATCGGCGCGTATGGCAACCGCGAGTCGCGCACGCCGAATATGGATCGGCTGGCGCGCGAGGGGGCCAAATTTCTGAATGCTTTTGTCGCCACGCCGGTCTGTTCGCCCAGCCGCGTCGCGTTCATGACCGGCTTGTATGGCACGCAGGTCAATATCACCGATTGGATTGCGCCGAATGAAGACGCCGCCGGGTTGGGTTTGCCCGCCTCGGCGATGACCTGGCCAGAGGTGCTGCAACGCAATGGTTATCGCACGGCGCTGCTGGGCAAATGGCATCTGGGATCGCAAGCGCAGTTTCATCCGACCAAACGCGGCTTCGATGAATTTTATGGTTTTTTGGGCGGCGGCAATACGCCCATGAATCCGACGCTGGAAGTGAATGGCAAGGAGAGCAAGCTGTCAGGCTCGTTGCCGGATTTGCTGACCGACGAAGCGCTGCGCTTTGTCGTGGCAAACCAGGCGCGGCCCTTCGCGTTGTCCTTGCATTTCCGCGCGCCGCATACGCCTTATGCGCCGGTGCCCGAAGTGGACAGCGAGCCGTTCAAGACGCTTGATCCGACCATTCCCGATTTCAAGGGCTTGGACGTGGCGCAAACCAAACGCTTTTACCGCGAGTATTACGCCAGCATTCATTCGGTAGACCGCAATCTGGGACGGTTGCTTGACGAGTTGGACAAGCTTGATCTGACGCGCAAGACCATCGTGCTGTTCACCAGCGACCACGGTTACAACATCGGCCAGCACGGCATTCACACCAAAGGCAACGGCTACTGGATGCTGGGCGGCGGCAATGGGCCGACCCGCCCGAATATGTGGGATACATCGCTGGCGATTCCGCTGCTCGTGCGCTGGCCGGGCGTGGTCACGCCGGGCCGCGAAGTTGCCGAAATGGTCGTCAACTTGGACACCTTTGCCACAGTGCTGGGAATGTTGGGGCTGCCCATGCCGAACGGCGTGCGGCAGGAAGGCCGCGATTTCGCGCCCCTTTTGCGCGGGCAGAAAGTCGAATGGCGCAATGAAATTTTTGGGCAATACGATCTGCACAACGGCGGCCTGGCGTTTATGCGCATGATCCGCACCAGCGAGTGGAAACTGGTGCGGCATCATCATGCCAACCAACTGGACGAGTTGTACGACTTGAAAAACGATCCGGGCGAGACGCGCAATCTTTACGGCAATGCGAACCAGCGCGCCGTGCGCGACGAATTGCAACGCCAGTTGACGGCTTGGCAGCAAAGCATCAGCGATCCGCTGTTGCGCGAGAAAGCGCGGTTGGTGATCGAACGTTAGCCTGTTTGTAGCCGTCAAAAAAAATCTCTTCCTGTAAATTTTTCGATGACAATGTAGGGGCAACCTGCGTGTCTGCCCCGGTGGCTTTTGCGTCCTTTGATGCCGTCTGCTGCCACCGGGGCAGACATGCAGGTGTCCTTGTCATTACCCACATTTTTCCAGTTTCCTGGTCTTTGATTTCAGGGACGGCTCCTGCTCTTCGCCCCAGCGGGGCGGGATGTTTATAGCATTCAGGCCAAAATCACCCCCAAGCTCCAGCGGAGCGACATCTGTCAGATGTCGCTCCGCTGGAGCTTGGGAAACAACGAACGCCCAAGCTATAAATATCCGGCTCCTCCGGAGCCAAGAGAGGCGCCACTTTTCTCAAAGAAACCTCGAAAATTCTGGCTTCGAGCCAAATCAAAAAATGTGGGTAATGACAAGGCAGGTGTCTGCCCCTACATTGTCATCACCGGATTTTTTACAGGAAGAAAAATCTTTGCCCGGACTGGCGGGTTCACGCGGCGTTTAGCGCTTTATTGAATGAGGGTGCAGCAACGGCCTGCGCGCGCGTGGTAAACGCCGTTCACACTTTGACCGAAAATTTTGAGACCGGCGGCGTGTGCGCCGCGTCTATGTTTGTGGCCCGCAAAATTTGCCGGTTTCTTTGCACCTCAAGTTTCTTTCATCAGGCTTTCACGCCTCCCCCAAAGGGCTAGCGAGCCAGTGTCAGGCGTCCCTAGCGGTTGGGTTTCAGTCTGCCAGTTCATTTCAAGTCAAAATTATGAAAGTGTCATTCACGCAGCAATTCGTGTTTGTACTCCTCACCTTACTTCTTACGCCACTGGGCAGCCAGCCGTTGCTGGCGCAAGTGAATCGCCCGCGTGTGACCGTCTTGCCCGGCGAGCCGTTGCGCCTGCCCGGCGGACGGTTGCCCGAAGCCGGGATCGAAGACGGCATTGATTGCAACAGCCCTTTGCATTGGGATGCGGCGGGCAATCTTTATCTTTTCGCTTCGGTGCAGCATCCCTTTCGCAGCGAGGGCATCGGCCTGTTGGGCCTCATCGAAAAGGCTGAATTGCCGCTTTCGACCTCGATTCACTCGGATTTTGAATTGGTTGGCGGCATGTGGCTGGAAGCGACCTATCGCGACGAAGACGGAACGTTGTATGGCTGGTACCACAATGAAATCTCTGCCGGTTGCGAGAATGAATTTCTGACCGTGCCCCGCATCGGCGCCCTGATCTCGCACGATGAAGGCGTGACCTGGGAAGACCTGGGCATCGTGTTGCAAGCACCAACGGAATCGTTCAACTGCGGCACCCAGAATTTCTTTTTTGCCGGCGGCAACGGCGATTTCACGGTACTGCTCGACCGGAACAAGGAATATTTTTATTTCTATTACGGCTCGTATGATAGCCAGGTTGACGAGCAGGGAATTTGTGTGGCGCGTCAGCGCTATGAGGATCGCAACGAGCCGGTCGGCAAAGCCTGGAAATGGCGCGACGGCGCTTGGGGTGAGCCGGGGTTGAATGGGCGCGGGACGCCGTTTATAGCCGTCAACACGGATTGGCATAGCGCGGAGCCGGATGCGTATTGGGGGCCGTCGGTGCATTACAACAGCTATCTGGAACAGTATGTGATGTTGCTCAATCACGCGCTGGATTCGCGTTGGTATCAGGAAGGGGTTTATCTCAGCTACAACCGCGACCTCACCGACCCTTTGGGCTGGAGCACGCCAGAGCGTTTGCCGCTCGACCCCGAAGGCCGCGCTTATCCGCAAGTCATTGGCCTGAGCGAAGGCGAAACCGACAAACTGGCCGGGCGGTCGCCGCGTTTATTCATCCAAGGTGATTCGTTGTGGCAGCTAGATTTCAAACATCCCGGCGAACCGGACAGCCCCGCCCCCCTACGTGAACCCTCTGAAACACGCAATATGCCCGAACGCTTTCCCGGGTTCAGATCGGCGCTTACGGATTTACCGGCAAGGATAAATCTTGGCATCCAAACGGGCAGGTTGCGCGGACGGCACGGCGTGTTTTAAAAGCATGCTCAATTCAGCTTGGTCTGCAAGCGCCGGAACGCCAGCAAGGCTTGTTTGTAATTGTGGTTCAACTCGTAGGCTTCTTTGTACAAGTTCATGGCCCGCATCTCATCGCCGAGCTTTTCATACACCCGCGCCAAATTGAAGCGCGGATAAAACGGGCATTCATAGCGGCGCGCGTCAAAGGCTCGGCGCAACCAGGGAATCGCGTCGAAGTAATTGGCCTGCTGAATCAGATACGCGCCAATGTCGTTGTAAGGGTTGCCGTAATCCGGGTCAGTCTCAATGGCTTTGTGGCATTCGGCGATGGCGGCGTCGAGGTCGCCTTGAAAACTGTAAGCCCAGCCGCGAAACGTATAGGCCTCGGCGGTCGGATGGATTTCGAGGGAGTGCGTGTAAAGTTCAAGCGCTTCGGCCAGGCGGCCTGCTTGTTGCGCCGCATGGCCGCGCTCCCACCAGCGCAACGCTTCGGCGCGTAACTCTTCCAGTTCTTCTTCAAAAACAAAATCAGCAAACATCTTGGTTCCTTGCATTGTGTTGCGCCGCTGCTCAAAATCGCCAGCGCGCGCCAGGTACATTGTCAAAATCACCCCCGCGCGGTCAAACGAGAAGCCTATGGAAATTCCGATCACCGGTTTACTGCATCAGTTTCGCGCGGATCAATTGAATGTTTACGTTTATGAAACTCGTGCGCAAATGGGCGCGGCGGCGGCGGCGGCGGTCGCGGCTGAATTGCGCCGGTTGATTCGGGAGCGCCAACGCGCCATCGGCATTTTTGCTGCGGCACCGTCGCAGAACGAGTTTCTGGCTGCGTTGGTCGCCACGCCGGACATCGAATGGACGGGCGTGATCGCCTTTCATCTGGACGAATATCTGGGTTTGGATGAAGAGGCGCCACAATCCTTCCGCCACTATTTGATTGAGCGGCTGGTCAAGCGCGTGCCGCTGGCTGAATTCCACGGTTTGCGCGGCGAGGCGGCCAATCCGGCGGCGGTTTGCGCCAATTACGCGGCGCTGCTGGCCTTCAAACCGCCCGATTTCGCAGCGCTGGGCATCGGCGAAAACGGCCACTTGGCGTTTAACGATCCGCCTGTCTGTGATTTCAATGATCCCGAAACAGTGAAGATTGTCGAACTGGATGAAGCTTGCCGCCAACAGCAAGTGAATGATGGCTGCTTCCCCACGTTGGACGCTGTGCCGCGCCGCGCCTTGACGCTGACGATTCCGACGTTGATGGCCTGCGCGAAACTGTTCCTGAGTGTGCCGGGGCCGCGCAAGCAACAAGCCGTCAAGAAAACGTTGCAAGGGCCGATCACGACGGGCTGCCCGGCTTCGATCCTGCGTATGCACAAAGATGCGCATCTGTTTTTGGATCAGGAAGCCGCGACGTTGGCGCTGTGAGAACTTCCGCCGCACCTGATTCCCGGCTCCTGATTCCTGACTCCTGATAGTCAAAAAATCAGCCGCGCTTTTCCAGCGATCAGGAATCAGGAATCAGGAGCCGGGAATCGGCACGCGTCCGCTTGTTCGATGTTCACTCAATTTTGCAACGACCGAGACTGGGCGTCTTTTGGCGCATTTTTGCGGCTGAACACAGCGGTTGCACAACCATTTTGCGGCAAGTAAACTCCGTCGCCTATGTGGGTAAAGCAGCAATTCGATCTTCGGAAAACAACGCTCGACAACGGGCTGGTCGTGCTTTCAGAGCAGATGCAGCACACGCGCGCGGTCAGCTTCGGCGTTTTTTTGCGCACCGGTTCGCGCTACGAAACCGCCGAGCAGAACGGGCTAACGCACTTTCTGGAACACGCCCTCTTCAAAGGCACGCGCAAACGCTCGGCCTTGCAGATTGCCAAGGACGCCGACGTGCTGGGTGGCAATCTGAACGCCTTCACGGGCCGCGAGATCGTCGGCTTTCACAACGAGGTCGTGGACGAAGACTTGTTGGGCGGTTTTGAATTGCTGGCCGATCTGGTGACCGCGCCCGCCTTCGATCCCGCCGAACTGGACAAGGAACGCAACGTCATCCTCGAAGAAATCAAGATGACCGAAGACACGCCGGACGACATTCTGTTTGACGTGTTCTTCGAGAATTTCTACCCCAATCATCCGCTGGGCCGCCGTGTATTGGGCACGCCCGAAACCGTGGCGACATTCCGCGATGAGCGGGTCGCCAGTTATTACGAGGATTTGTTCAGCCCGGAAAACGTCGTCTTGGCCGCCGCCGGCAATCTCAAACACGAACAGGTGCTGGAACTGGCCCAGCAGTATTTTGGCGCCTTGTCTAAGCGCCACGCCGCCGTGCCCGCGACCGCGCCGCCGCCCACGCCGCACATCACCTTGCGCCGCAAGAAAGAACTGGAGCAATCGCATCTGGTGCTGGGTGTGCCGTGCCCGTCGTTGCTGAGCGAAGAGTTTTACACGACCGGCTTGCTGACAATGATTCTGGGCAGCGGCATGAGTTCTCGTCTGTTTCAATCGGTGCGCGAAGAGCGCGGCCTGGTTTATG
Source organism: Acidobacteriota bacterium (assembly GCA_016196035.1). Taxonomy (NCBI): domain Bacteria; kingdom Pseudomonadati; phylum Acidobacteriota; species Acidobacteriota bacterium. Next base: position 13,755 of record JACPYM010000060.1, read on the forward strand.
ACGTGTATGCTTCGGCCAATCAGTTTCAGGACACGGGCTTCTTTCAGATTTACGCAGGCACCTCGCCCGACCGGCTGACCGAGACGATCAACGCGATCATGGCCGAGTTGAAACGCTTGAAAAACGAACCCGTCAGCGCCGATGAATTGCAACGCACGCGCGGCCGGATGCGCGCCTCGCTGATTTTGAGCCTGGAAGATTCCGGCTCGCGCTTGAGCGCGATGGCCGGTAACGAGATCGTCGAACGCCGCTTCATCCCGCTGGAAGAAACCGTCGCGCGCATCGAAGCCGTCACCGCCGAAGACGTACAGCGACTGGCGCAAGAGCTGTTTCGGCCTGAAGCCTTTGCAGTCACGGCATTGGGCAATCTGAAAGGCTTCAAGTTCAAACGCGCGCAGCTTGAATGCTGATGAGTTGCGCGCGCGGCGCTGACTGGACAGAGATTGCCTACAAGAGGCAATCTCTCTGTTCGTCAAATACATAAAGAGTTTGGTACATCAAGCGAATAGCAATCCACTTGATTGGTCAAAGCTGGGGAGGCATGGAAGGCATAACTGAGACTGATCAATCATGAACCTAACCCATCATTGGAGGAATAATGGCAAGCGAAATTGCAGGGCCTTTTATATCAGCGGCTGTGCTATGCCACATGGTCATCGAAGAGAAAGATGGTGTAAATAGCATTATCAGGATGGTTGACCGGCTGATTTTTACTGTCTCTGGTGAAGCACCTGAAGAAATGCCGTCAATTCCTGTCAACAACCTAGTTTTGTTTTTGGGTTTCAAGTCGGGTTTAGCCAGAGACAGTTACTTAATAAAGCTTACTTTATCTTCGCCTAGCGGAGAGGAAACTAATCAGGCGTCCTTCACTGCCTTATTTGAAGGGGAAGAGCGCGGGGTGAATGTTAAGCTTCAACTGAATTTGGAGATCAAAGAAGAAGGACTCCACTGGTTCAATGTCTACCTGCACGATGACCTTGTCACGAAAGTACCTTTGCGAGTGATCTATCACCGAGTCTTACAGGGGTAGAGATAGCTATTGAAGCTGAACTTGTCCCTGTTGCGATGAAAACCTTATTGCTTCCAGTCACCAACTTTGTAGTGAAACTTCTGACCAGTGGTATGAGTTCCTTTTTTAGCTCATCGTCAGGTAGGTGACCACTATGGTTTTCCGCAAAAGCCAATTCAATCGTGTAGACCAGTTGTCTCAATTTCTCATCAGGCGATTGGTCAATGTCCCACGTAGCCGCTATCAACCATTCTTGAAATTGCTGCTTTGTGAGTTTTCCAGCGAGATAGATTGCTAATTTTGATCTGATTTCAAGGTCTGTCATGAATAGTTACCCCTTATATCCAGTCAGTGATAAAGAGTTACGTGAGATGTTTAATAACGGTCAGTTTTGGGAAAAAGTTCAGCAAGGAGAGATGACCGCAAAAGTACTAAAAGACCGTCACCCCTCTTTGCCTTTAGCCAATGAGCCATTTTGCACGCGCAGCCAACTGGTCGCCTACTTTAATGATCAAAACGAAAGAGTTGCTCTTGTTCATCAATATCTAAGAACGGATGGGACAATCGGCGCGAGCGGGCGACCTGATCCTAAAAGGCTCCTACTCAACGGCATTCTCTACGCTGTATTGTGACAGCCGAGTTGAATCCTTACAAGCCAGATGCTTAGGCGTGGTCATCACCGCAGCAGACGTGCAACGGCTGGCGCACGAGCTTTTCCAACCTGCCGCCTTTGCCGTCACGGGCTTGGGAAATCTGAAAGGCTTCAAGTTCAAACGCGCCCAGTTGGTGTGTTGACGAACTGGGCGGCACGCGTGAACGTAGGAAGAGGCGTCACCCGCTCACCGAATGGAGGAACACGATGTATTGCCCAAACTGTGCCGCTCAAGTGGATGGCATGAAGTTTTGCCGCAAGTGCGGCGCGAATGTCAGTCTGGTGCCACAGGCTTTGACCGGCCAATTGCCGACCGCGCCCCCAGCCGAACCGTTGATCGGTTTAGTGTATGACCGCCGGGGTCGCCGTCGGCACAATCGGCCATTGAGTATGGAAAGCGCCGGCAAAGAGTTTTTCGGCGGCCTGGGGTTTTTATTCTTGTCACTGGCGATTTGGCAATTTTTCCCAGGGGGCAAATGGTGGTGGTTCTGGATGCTGATTCCGGCTTTCGGCGCAATGGGCAAGGGGATTGGCCAGTATCTTTCCTTGCGAGAGCAACCACGCCAATTTGCGCCGCCGCCCAGCTATAACGTCCCCGTACCCATGCCGCCTGCCTCTCCGCAACCGCAACTCCCTGTGCCCACCACTTCCGAACTCAAGCTGCCCGAACAAGCTGTGGGCGCACCGCAAAGCATCACCGAACACACCACCCGCCACCTGGACGCCGCCCCGCGCCGTGAGTCTGAGCGCACTTGAAAAGGGAAGTGCTCTGCGCACGCGTAGCGCAACCCGCCGAGGTTGCGCGGCTTCATCAACTACGACCAGGGCTTCAATTGGCGCCGGCGCTCGACAGATGAAGCGGCGCAACCTCGGCGGGTTGCGCTACGCGTGCCAAGCCGCCCGGTTTTGTCACGCCGTCTTTGTCCGAAGTTCGGATGCAAGGCTCGGTTTGTGAGCGTCGCAAACCGTATGCTAGGATGCGCGCCTATTTGAACAGACCACTCTGTCCTTCACCCTTCAATCAATGCGCATTTGCATCCTGAGCAGCGGGAGTTCCGGCAATGCGACCCTGCTGGTCGCGGGTGAAACCCGTGTGCTGGTGGATTGCGGCCTGAGCGGGCGCGAAACCATCAAACGTCTGCAAGCCGTCGGCGAAGACCCTGCCAAACTCGACGGCGTCGTCATCACGCACGAACACGGCGACCACGCGCGCGGCCTGTCGGCGTTGTGCAAAGCGCTGAACGTGCCCATTTATGTCGCCGATGCCACACTGGTGGCCTGTAAGCTCGGCGACAAGCAACCGCTGGTGCGGCGCGGCGAAGCCATCTGCTCAACGCAAGATTTCCAAATCGGGGCGTTCCGGTTCAGTCCCTTTGCAATCCCGCACGATGCCGCTGACCCGCTGGCTTTCACGGTCGAAGCGAATGGCTGCAAGCTGGGGATGGCGGTGGATTTGGGCTACATCAACGCGCTGGCGGCGGAGCGCTTTCGCGGCGCCGATGCGTTGATCATCGAAGCCAACCACGAGATCGAAATGTTGCGCGCTTGCACCTATTACCCCTGGGCGTTGAAGCAGCGCATTCTGAGTCGTGTGGGCCATACCTCGAATGACGAGATGGCGCGATTTTTACGTGATGATTTCGACGGCAAGGCGGCGCATATCGTGTTGGCGCATCTGTCGCAAAACACCAATCATCCTGAAATCGCCCGGCTGGCCGCGATTCAGGCTTTGCAGGAACGCGCGCCGCTGTTTAGCGCCGACGCCGAACGGCGCGTGCGCATCGCGCGATACGGCGCGCCGAGCGAGTGGATTGAGTTGTGATGATTGAGTGCAGGAGAGCAGGCGAGATGAAGAGCAAGAGAGGTAAGAACCCAGTTGTCATCGGCTGTCTCGCTGTCTCGCTGTTGAGCTGCCTCTTTGTTCCTTTTCTGCGGCCACTCACCAGCCGCGCCCAATCTGGCCGCAAACCGCAACAACAGCCTGGTCAACAGCCGGCTACTGAAAAGCCTATTGCGCGCATCGAAACCAAAGAGGTCATCGTTCCTCTGAGCGCCTACGACGCGGAAGGCAAACTGGTCAGCGATCTCGAACCCAAAGATGTGTTGGTGTTGGAAGACGGCGAACCGCGTCCGGTCAGTTACATACGCCACGAACCCGCCAACATCGTATTGATGCTCGACCTGAACAACGAACTCGGCACCTTCAAAAACGGCACGCACATCCGTTCCCGTTCAGAAGCGGAGAAAGAAGCCGCGAGCGCAGACAAGCAAAAGCCTATGTGGCATCAGCAAGGCGAGTATCAAATTGTGGCGCGTCCGGCGACGCGCGAATTCGCCGACAATCTCGTCAAGAAGCTTTCGCCCGCCGACAGCCTGGCGATCATTCAATACGCCGACAAAGTGCAACTCGTGCAGGACTGGACGAGCGATGGCGCTGAGGCGTTGCGCGCCTTGCAGGCGAAATATCGCATCGGCTTGAAAGGCCGCTATTACGACGCGCTCAAGCTGGCCGCCGAGAAACTCGAAGAACGCAAAACCGGGCGCCGCATCGTCATTCTCATCAGCGATGGTTTGGATTCGGCCAGCAAGACGAATCGTCAACAGGCGATCAACGCGCTCGCCCGCGCGCAGGCGACGCTTTACATCGTCGGTTGGGCCGAAGTCTTGCGCGAAGAGATCAGCATCGCGTTACAGCGCGTGAAAGCCAATGCGCCGGCGGGTATTGATTTGCTGGGCAACGCGCGCAAACGCATCGAGGAATTGCAACGCTATCAACGCCTGCTCGAAGGCGCCGCGATCCAGTTGCGCGATTTGGCCGAGACGACGGGTGGCGAATGGCTAGAGCCGCCGAATTATGACGAACTGGTGAATTCGCCCCGGCGCATCGCCGCTGAAATCGGCGCGCAATACAGCCTGGCCTTTATCACCGAGACGCGCCCGAGCCTGGACAACACGCGCGCCATCGAAGTGCTGGCTGCGCGTAAAGGCCTGACTGTGCGCTCGCGGCGCAGTTATTGGGTGGGAGAGTGATGAGCGACGAGAAACAGCAATTGGCGAAAGCCTATCGTCGTGCCAGCTTTGCCCTGGGCGCGACGGCGCTGCTGTGGACGCTCGCCTTTTTGTTGGTGGCGCGCGCCGAAACTGAAAGGCCGAATTGGGTGATTCCGATTGGGGCGGCGGCGTTGAGCGTGTTGTGCTGGTCGCTGTATCAGAAAGCCAAAGATTGATTTCAACCAAGTGAGCTTTGATAATGCCGCTATGAGTACGATTACTGTAGATGAACTAGAACGTACTGGCATGAGTTGGCTGCAACGCATCGCGGCAGGCGAAACGCTGCTGGTAATGCGAGCGGGCGAGCCTGTGGCAGAAATTAAACCAGTGGCGGCACCTGAGGCGGAACCTGGGCAATTGCGCCCGTATGGTTTGGCCGCGGGGGAATTTGTCGTGCCGGATGATTTTGACGACCCCTTACCTGATGAATTGCTAGACGCCTTTGAGGGAAGATGAAGCTCTTGCTGGATACGGACCTCTTCCTTTGGTTCATCAACCGGGACGCACGCTTGCCAGCCAAAATGCGCGACGCGATTCGTGAGCCGGGCAATCAAACGTATCTGAGCGTCGTTTCGTTTTGGGAGATCAGCATCAAATATCAAATCGGCAAGCTGCCTTTGCCGCAAGCGCTAGAGCAATACATTCCAGCGCAGCGTCGGCAGCACCAAATCAACGACTGACAACTTGATGAAATCAGTGTTGCGCAATTGGCGAGCTTGCCGTTAGTGCACCGCGATCCCTTTGACCGAATGTTGGTTTGCCAGGCATTGGCCCACAGCCTGACACTGATGACAATTGATCCTGTTTTTAATTCATATCCTACTGCGATTTTTCAATAAACCTAAAGATGATTAAACGCTACACCCTGCCCGCAATGGGCGCGATCTGGACGGAAGAAAACCGTTTCCAAAAATGGCTCGAAGTTGAAATTGCCGCCTGTCAGGCCAATGCTGAAGCGGGCAACATTCCCGGCGAGGCCGTGCTCGTCATCAAAGAGAAAGCCAAATTCTCGGTCGAGCGCATTCACGAACTCGAAAAGACGCTGGACCACGATGTCATCGCCTTCACGACCAATCTGGCCGAGCACATCGGCCCTGAGGCGCGCTGGGTGCATTACGGGCTGACTTCGTCTGACGTTGTGGACACGGCCAATGCGCTCTTACTGGTCGAAGCGGGCGATTTGATTTTGGCCAAGCTGCAACGCTTGAGCGACGTGCTGAAAGAGCGCGCGTTGGAGCACAAAGACACGCCGATGATTGGCCGCACGCACGGCGTGCACGCCGAACCGACGACGCTGGGGCTGACTTTCGCGCTTTGGTACGAAGAGAACCGGCGCAACATTGATCGTATGACGCGCGCGCGCGTCGGGGTCAGTTACGGCAAACTTTCAGGCGCGGTCGGCAGCTTTGCCCATCTCGACCCTGACATCGAAGAGCGCGTTTGTTTCCTGCTCGGTTTGCGTCCGGCCAGCGTTTCGACGCAGGTGATTCAACGCGACCGTTATGCCGAATTCGTCTCGGTGCTGGCGATCATCGCCTCGTCCATCGAAAAGTTCGCGCTGCAAATCCGCCACTGGCAACGCACCGAAGTCCGCGAGGCGCTGGAGTATTTCAAGCCCGGCCAGAAAGGCTCTTCGGCGATGCCGCACAAACGCAATCCAATTCTCTCCGAACGGCTGTGCGGCATGGCCCGCGTCGTGCGCGGCTACGCGCTGACGGCCTTTGAAAACAACGCGCTCTGGCACGAACGCGACATCTCGCATTCGTCCGCCGAACGCGTCATCCTGCCCGACGCCTGCATCGCGGTGGATTACATGCTGGCGAAGGCGGCCTCGCTGATCGAAACGCTGGTCGTCAACCAAGACCAACTGCTCGCCAATCTGAACCTCACGCGCGGCATCGTTTTTTCGGGCCAGTTGCTGCTAGCGCTCGCCAGCGCGGGCGTCGCGCGCGAAGAGGCGTATTACTGGGTGCAACGCAACGCGCTGCAATCGTGGGACGAGGGGCTGGATTTCCGCGCGCTGGTCAAACAGGACGCCGACATCGCGGCGCGGCTGACGGCAGAACAGATTGAAAAGGCGTTTGATGTGCGACTGATGCTGAAAAACGTAGACCGCGTCTTTGAGCGGGTGTTTGGCGGAGGGATTACCAAATACAGCGGCGCGCTGCCGTTGAATCAGGACACATGAGATTGGGACGGTACCGCGCGCGTCAGCAAGCGGCTCTTAGCTAGAGTGTCCGCTTGCTGACGCGCGCGGTACCGTCCCGACGTAGCAAAGGAAAAATATAATGTTGGCAAAAGTGTATGTGACATTGAAAACCGGCGTGCTTGACCCGCAAGGCAAGGCGATTCACCACGCCGCCTCGACCATCGGCTATCAGGGCATTGACGACGTGCGGCAGGGTAAGTATTTCGAGGTCAAACTCGACGCGACGCTGGACGAAGTGACGGCCAAAACACAGATCGAAAAGTTTGCGCACGATGTGTTGGCAAACCCCGTGATTGAGGATTACCGGGTTGAGTTGGTACGGCAATAGCTAGCTGCGTTACTGCCCGCGCGGCGGATGGTATGCCTTATGCCGCATCTTGATCGTCTGGTCGGAAGAGGAGATCAGCAGCAGCCGTTTGTTGATCGGGTTGATGCCTTCGGGGTAGTAGGTGAGTTGGTAGCGGTCATTGCGCAATTCGTCGCAAATCTCTTTGACCGCCACTTTGATGTCGCCGTCAATCGGGAAAATCTTACCGCCGGTACCCTCAGTCAGTTTTTCGAGAGCTTCAGCGGCTTTGGGCGCGTTCTTACGCAACGCGCCGCGCGTGCGGTCGCGCACCTGGATGGCGTAAACGGTGATGTTCTCGTCCTGCAAGGTGGCGAGCAGTTTCTCGAATTTGATTTTACTGTCGCGATCCAGTCCGTCGCCAACGATCACGATGATGCGTTTGCTGAAGCCTACCTCGGGCCGCAACACATCTTCCATCGTCACGTCCAGTGCGTCGAACAAGTGTGGCGCATCGGTCTTGCGCAGCAGGGCCACCGTGTTCTGCAAATCCTCCGGCTTGTCCGTCCATTCGGTGATGACTTCGGGTTTGGTGTCGTAGCCGATCACTTGCACCTTGTCGCCCTCGTAAATTTCCGGCGCGAAGGCGGCGGGCACTGAGGCCAGTTTTTTGACATCGGTCTGGATGGTCGCCGAATTATCAAGCAAGACGACGATGCGCGCGGGCGTCGGGTCGGGCGCGAATGATTCGACCTTTTGCAGCACGCTGCCGTCGAACAGTTCCAATTCCAGTTTGGAGATAAATTTCTCGACTTCGGCCTTGTCTTCGGTGCTGGCCAACAGGCGTTTGGGTTTGTTCGGATCGTCTACGCGTTGCGCAATGACCGGGATGACCAGGGTGCGGCGGTTGTTGATCACATTGCGGCCCGATTGGCTGAACGCCGGAAGAACGGGGAGCAACAGGGATAGAGAAGTGGAAAGAAGGAGCGCAAACCTGATGCGACGTTGCTTCAACGATGAGTTACTACTTTGCATTTCAACGACTCCTTTTTTCCACCTTAATTCAGCTACAAGTTGCGCGCGCGCAAGCACTCAAGTCGTGCTTGCCTTTGCGGCAGTTTCTTTCTTCTCACTCTTGTCTGGTTTATCAGCCTTGTCCACTTTATCAGCCTTGTCCACTTTATCAGCCTTGTCGGTTTTCTCAGCTTTTTCAGTTTTTTCCGTCTTGTCGGCTTTTTCAGCTTTCTTGTCTCCGCCTTTGGCTTCTTTGCCTTTGTTGCTGTAATCGGTCACGTACCAGCCGGAGCCTTTGAACTGAAAGGCCGTCTGGGAAAAGATTTTTTCCAGTTTGTTGGCCTTGCACTGCGGGCATTTGGTCAACGGCGCATCGCTCATCTTCTGCATCACTTCCAAGTGATTTCCACATTTCAAACATTCATATTCGTAAATCGGCATAGTGTCGTTTGAAAATAACCTCCCTGAATTGCCTGAATTCCTTGTTCAACTGGTCTTTTGGTGCAAACGGAATTTAGCATAAGCGCGCATTCGCTCACAACGGCGTGTTTTGGCGAAGGGGCACAATAGCGCAACTGCCGAGGTTGCGCAGCTTCAGCAACAAAGCGGTGGAAGACCGGGGCGGCTTGAATGTCGTAGCCAATGCAGCGGCGCAACCTCGGCGGGTTGCGCTACCGGTTCGACGGCTTGTCCCAGCGGCGGCGATTTGGTAGAAGTGGCCTGCTTTTTCGTCCTGGCGGCAACGCCACAGCAACCCCTGCGCGATACAGAAAGGATCACCCGATGAAATCAAAGCCTGCAAAGTTACTCATCTATTGCCTGGTTGGCCTGCTTGCCAGCGCGCCGCTGTACTCTAGTTCTGCCCAGACGCAACGGCCCGACACCTTTCGTCCGCCAGTGCGTGGCACGCGGGGCGTCGTCGCGGGCGGACAGCCGCGGTGGTCGAAGCGGGCTTGCGGATGTTGCATCGCGGCGGCAACGCTGTGGATGCGGGCGTCGCGGCGACGCTGGCCGGTTCGGTGATTGAGTTCTCGCACTTTGCGTTCGGCGGCGAAGTCCCAGTTTTGATTAAGCTGGCGAATCAGCCGGTCATTACCATCAACGGGCAGGGCACTGCGCCTAAGCTGGCGACGCGCGAATTTTTTGAGAAGCGCGCGAGTGCGGATGGCCCGGAAGTTCGCGGGCGCAAACCGGGGTTGATCCCCGGCACCGGCCCGTTGGCAGCGACGGTGCCCGGCGTGCTGGATGCGATGGTTGTCGCGCTCGATAAATTCGGGACGCTGAAGCTGGCCGATGTGATGCAGCCCGCGATTGAATTGGCCGAGGCCTTCCCAATTGACGAACTGCGCGTGTCTTACATTCGCAACACGCGCAGCGTCTTTGAGCAATGGCCCGCCAGCAAAGCCGTCTTCCTGCCCAACGGCGAAGTGCCCAAGGTCGGCGACATCTTCGTGCAAAAGAACCTTGCCAATTCCTTGCGCGAACTGGTCGAGGTCGAAAAGAAAAATGCGAAGCGGGGCCGTAGCGCCGCGTTGCAGGCGGCCCGCGATCATTTTTATCGCGGGCCGTTGGGCAAACGCTATTGCGATGCGGTGGAAAAGGCCGGCGGGCTGTTGCGCGCGGGCGATCTGGCCGCTTTCAAGGCCGAGCTTGACCAGCCGACCAAGGTCAACTTTCACGGCTACGAAGTTTACAAGACTGGATTCTGGGCGCAGGGGCCGGTGTTGTTGCAGACGTTGAATCTGTTGGAAAGCTACGATCTGAAGGCGCTCAAACACAATTCGGCGGATTACGTGCACACGCTGACCGAAGCGATCAAGCTGGCCTTTGCCGACCGCGACCGTTATTACGGCGACCCGCATTTCGTCAAAGTCCCGGCAGTCGAATTGCTCTCGCCCGAATACACGGCCATGCGCCGCGCGCTGATTGATCCGCAAGTCGCTTCAATGGAGCAGCGGCCCGGCGACCCGGTCAACAAACGTTCGCTGGCGCAATTGATTGGTTACGTTCCAACCGGCCCGACCGAAATCCCAGAAGCCGAACGCGCGCACGACACGACCTGCGTCAACGTGATTGACGGCCAGGGCAACGTCTTTTCGGCCACACCGAGCGGCGCGTGGCTGCCCAGCGTGGTGGCGGGCGACACGGGCATCCCAATCTCGTCGCGGCTGCAAAGCTTCCTGCTCACGCCCGGCCATCCAAATGAATTGCAACCGGGCAAGCGCCCGCGCGTGACACTTTCGCCGACGCTGGTGCTGAAAGACGGCCAGCCTTTTGCGGCGCTCTCGACGCCGGGCGGCGACAACCAGGATCAGGCGTTGCTGCAAGTGCTGCTCAACGTGATCGAATTCGGCATGAATCCGCAGGAAGCGGTCGAAGCGGCCCGGTTTGAAACTTTGCATTTCGTCAGCTCGTTTGAAGATCACAAGTTCAATCCGGGCATTTTGAATATGGAGAGCCGCTTCGGCGCAGCGTTGCACGAAGCGCTGAAGGCACGCGGCCACAAGATCGAAGTCAAACCCGACTTTGCGCCCACCGCCGCGCCGACCATCATCCTGTATGATCCACAGCGCAAATTGATTGAAGCAGGGGCGGATGTACGGCGCGGACGATATGCGATTGGCTGGTGAGACGGAATTGCTGCGTATAGCTTTAGCCCGCGAATGCGGGCATCAGAATAAAGCCCAGGGTGAAACGCAGAGCGTGTAACCCTGGGATAAGTAGTGCTTGCACGTCAAGCCTGCGAACGCGGGCGACAGATCGTCAGAAGTAGACGAAGACAACCAAACTAATGTCTGCCGCCCACTTCGTGGGCTGAATGAATTCATCATTGACACTACCTGGGGTTCCGGCTGCGCCTGCGCCCCAGGCTTTATGCTGCCGCCCGCGTTCGCGGGCTGAGTTCGCGCATAGTTTCGAGGCGGCTGATTTGGCAAGGAGTAGGATTGATAGCAGCAGCAACAACCATCACTACAACCGCGCGCTTGCGTGAGTTGCAACAGACCATTGAGAGCGTCATTCGCGGCAAGTCCGAAGTCGTGCAACTTGCCATCACGACGTTGCTCGCGGGTGGGCATCTGTTGGTCGAAGACGTGCCCGGCGTCGGCAAAACCACGCTGGCGCAAACGCTGGCGCGCTGTCTGGACGGCAGCTTTCAGCGCATCCAATTCACCAGCGATCTGTTGCCGTCAGACATCGTCGGCGTATCGGTGTTCAACCAACAGACGGGCGACTTTGAATTCAAGTCCGGCCCCATCTTCGCCAACATCATTCTGGCGGACGAGATCAATCGCACCACGCCAAAAACACAGAGCAGCCTGCTCGAAGCCATGTCCGAGGGCCGCGCGACCATCGAGAATCAAACGTATGATTTGCCGCGCCCGTTTTTGGTGCTGGCGACGCAAAACCCACTCGAACATCACGGCACTTACCCGCTGCCCGAATCGCAACTGGATCGTTTCCTGATGCGCATCCGTATGGGCTATCCGGCGGTCGAAGAAGAAAAGCAGATTTTGCGGCAACAGGCGCAGCGCCATCCGATTGAGCGCGTCGTGCCGTTGATGAGCGCCGACGACGTGTTGGATTTGCAGGACGAGGTCAAAGGCGTGCGGATGGACGAAGCCTTGCTCGATTACCTGATGCAAATCGTCAATGCGACGCGCCATTCCGAAAAGCTGGAACTGGGCGTCAGCCCGCGTGGGGCGCTGTCGTTGTATCGCGCGGCGCAGGCACTGGCCCTGACCGAAGAGCGCGATTATTGCCTGGCCGATGACATCAAACGGCTGGTCGGTCCCGTCTGCGGGCATCGCGTCGTCGTCAGCTCGCGTTACGCCAGCCGCTTGCATCACGGCGAAGAGGCCGAAGAGATTTTGCTGGAGATCGTCAACAGCTTGCGCGTGCCGCTGTAAAAAGCCAGCCACGGGGCACGGGGAGCACGAGGATTTGCTGGTGCGGTGAGTTGCTTTTCTGTTTCGCCGTGTCGCTGGTACGCGCTGCATAAATTAGACATTATCGGGAATAGGAATTAACCACGGGGAACACGGGGGAAGAGGGGCAAGCACAAAGCAGACCGACAGTTCGAAACTCTTCCGCCGCTGGGATTTTGCTTGCGTTCCCCGTGCGCCCCGTGGTTCGCTCGTTGCTTAATCCCGATAAAGTCTACTGTAATTTTCCGGCACCTCTTTGGTTTTCCCCGTGCCCCCATCTGCCCTCGTGGTTCAACGATTTTCTATGTTCAACTTCCTGCGTCGCAACAATCTCAGTTTCGCCGTCGTCGCCGGGACGCTGGCGTGTCTGGCGCTGGGTTCGTTGGTGATTGCGCTGACTGCGCGGCAACGTGGCGATCTGAGTTGGGCGACGGGGTGGATGCGCGCGGCGCTGGGCATCTTTGTCTTGCTGGTGGCCTATGCCTTGCCGAAGCTGGCGCAGGTGGTGCAGCCCGAAGCCTTGCCTTTCCGCGCGCCCTTTCAACTGCCCGGCATCGGCATCGCCTTTGGCACCTTTGTGATTGTCGTCGCGCTCACCGCTTTCAGCACCGGCAACAATCTGCTCTATCTGATTTTTTCGTTGTTGCTGGCGACCTCGGTTGTCTCCGCCGTGGCGGCGCGGTTGAATCTGACGCGGCTTGAGTTAGACCTGAAACCGCCCAAGCATATTTTCGCGGGCGAACCGGCCACGCTGGAACTCACGCTGACCAATCGCAAACGCCTGTTGCCGTCGTTTTCATTGCTGGCCGTCTTGCAGGAACCCAAAGCCGACGCGCGCGAGCTGGCCTTTTTTGCCATTGTGCCGCCCCGCGCCCGCTCGCAAGTGCGATTGACGCATACCTTCGCCCGGCGTGGCGTGTATGAACTGCAAAATCTGGCGGTCGTGACGCGCTTTCCGTTCGGCTTTGTCGAACGCGGTTACACGCTCGATAGCCGGGGTGAATTGGTCGTGTATCCGGCGTTGCAACCCTTGCGCGAGTTTGAGCATTCGTTGCCGGTAGCGCTGGGACAGGTCGAAAGCCTGCGCAAGGGCAGCGGCAGCGACCTCTATGCGATTCGCCAATACCGGCCCGCCGATCACCGCCACACGATTGACTGGAAGGCGACCGCCAAAACCGCGCGGCTGATGGTGCGCGAGTTCACGCGCGAAGACGATTGGCGCGTGACGATTCATTTCGATATTCGCGCCACCGTGGCCGAGAGCGAGCGCTTCGAGCGCGCCATCGCGTTGACGGCCAGTTTGCTCGAATATTTCATCCGGGCGGGCGCCGAGGTGCGATTGTTGATTGGCGCGGCGGATTTTGGTTACGGCAGCAGCCGCGCGCATTGGTACGCGCTGTTGCGCGAATTGGCGCGCTTGCAAGTGACGGAGCAAGCTGTGGCGGAACCCGCCGCTACCACAGCAGAGTGGACGGGTGCGGAGTTGCGCAATGAATTCCGCATCTGGCTGACTTCGGCAGCGCCAGCTATGTTGCCGAGCGGCTTAGGCGCGTCAACACAGATGATTCATTTCGACGAGTTGTAAGGACAACCCTTCGTTGTAACGAGTTTTTGCTGGCTGTAAATAATGCGGGGTTGGAAAGGGAGCACGTTCAGAGTTCACGCTTCAGCGTGTCTGCGGGCACGTTCAGAGTTCACGCTTCAGCGTGTCTGCGGGCCGTTACGCACACGCTGAAGCGTGAACTCTAAACTGCTGTCTCCGAAAAATTTACAGCAAGAATTTATTCATTACGTCACGTTGAGCGTTATGACCTTGGATCGTTACTTCAAACTTTCATCATACGGTTTGCTGGCCACGGGCACGGCGATGCTGGTGGCGACGCATCAGCTCGATTTGATTTCGCTGTCGCTGTTTGCCGCCGTGTTGTTGCTGGCCTGCCTGATTGATTGCGGTTTGAGGCGTTGGTGGGAACCCAGACGCTGGGTGAACTGGCTGGTGCCGGCCTGGCTGCCGGTGGCGCTGGCGGATTGGTATTTTCTCGATTCGACGCTGCCGGCGATCACCATGCGGTTCTTGCTTTTTACCGTGGCGTTGCGGCTTTTGCGCCAAAAGAACGACCGCGATTGGCGTTGGCTGTATACCGTGTCGTTTATGCAGGTGCTGTTTGCCGCCGGATTGATGATTGACACGACGTTTTTGGTGTTATTGATCGTGTACCTGTTCGCGGCCATCTCGACGCTGGTGAGTTTTGAATTACAGCGGGCCGCGCACAGCTTTGAAGAACAACAGCAGAGCCAGCCCGGCCAACCCGAATTCTGGCGTGAGCCGCGGCAATTCGGCTTTGCCGGCGCCGGACGCCGCATTCGCAAAACGCTGGGTGCGCCGCGCTGGCACAATGTTTCGCTCTTTGCGGGGGCCGCGCTGTTGTTGATCTTTGCCCTGGCCGCGCCGCTCTTTCTGGTGATGCCGCGCGTGGCGCGCGCCCTGCCCAGCAACTTCATGCGCGGCGAGGCGCTGTCGGGCTTTTCCGAGAACGTGCGCCTGGGCGAAGTCGCGCGCATCAAACTCAATCCGCAAGTCGTGATGCGTGTGCGCGTGAAGTTCCCGCCGCTAATACCGCGTCAATGGCTGCGCTGGCGCGGGCTGGCGTTGGACAAATACGAAAATGGCAATTGGTCGCGCACGCTGCCCCGGCCCAGCCGACTGGATGATCATGGGACAGGCTATTACGTGATTAGCGAACGCGCCGCGCGACAGCCTTACACCGAACAGGAATTTTTCCTGGAACCGCTTAATTCCGACATCGTCTTTGCGGCGGCGCGCGCAATTAGTGTGGGTGGACTGGATGCGCTGAAGCGTGATGATGCCGGGGCGCTCTGGACTGATCCGCACGCGTTTTACCGCTACCGCTACACCGTCCAGTCCGACACCAGCGAAATGCCCGCAGAGAAATTGCAAGCGGACGCTTCGGGCTCCTACTCCGAAGAAACGCGGCGGCTTTACCTGCAATTACCCGACGAACCCGACCGGCGGCTGAAAAAACTGGCTGAAACGATCACGCACGGCGCGGCAACGCCATACGAAGCGGCGCGGCGCATCGAACAGCATTTGCAAGACAACTATGCCTATTCGCTCGATTTGCAGGAAGTCGAAGCGGGCGACCCGGTCTGCGATTTTTTGTTCAATGCCAAAGCCGGACATTGCGAATACTTTGCTTCGGCGATGGTCTTGCTGTTGCGTCTGCACGGCATTCCGGCGCGCTTGGTCAACGGCTTCCAGATGGGCGAATACAGCGAAGTGGCGGATGTTTACACCGTGCGGCAATCCGACGCGCATTCGTGGGTCGAAGCCTATTTTCCGAAATCCGGCTGGATCACCTTCGATCCGACGCCGGATGCCGGGTTGAATGTTTATGACAACGGCTGGCTGGCCTGGATGCGGCATTATGGCGATGCGATGCAGATGTTCTGGCAAGAGCGCATCGTCGGCTTCGACGCGGGCGAACAGCTTTCGATGCTGCTGGCGGCGCAGCACAAGTTGCAATCCTGGCGTTATGAATCCAGCACGCGCTGGTTCGATTGGCGGCGCAAACTAAACGAATGGCTGGCCGCGTGGGATGATCCAGCCGACACGTCCGCCAGCCTGATCGAGTCAACCGCCGCGCAGCCCACGTTGGCTGAACGGACGCGGGTGCTGCTCTGGCATCCAGTGACGCAATTCCTGCTGGTGTTGTTGACGAGTTTGCTGGCGGTGTTTTTGTGGCGGCAATACCGGCGTTCCTGGCGCTATCGGTTCAAACACGACCCGGCGCGTTCGGCCATCGCCTTCTATCAGGAATTGCTCGACACGCTGGCACGCGCGGGCAAACGCCGCACTCCGGCGCAGACGCCGCAAGAATTCGCCGCCCAACTGCGCTGGCCGCAAGTCACGGAACTGACGGGGTTGTACCAGCGCGCGCGCTTTGGCAAACAGGGCTTGAACGAGGGCGAGATTGCGCGGGCGCTGCAACTGTTGCGTGAATTGCGCAGCCTGAAATCCAGCAAAGTGCCGGTGCGGTAACTTCTCAAACGTTCAACAACTCCGCGCGTAACGCGGCGAATTGCGTCTGAAAGTCGCGTTCCATCGCCGCCAGCTCAGCCGCATTCAACAAGCAGGCGCGCACCCCATTCAACACCAGTTGTTCGACTTGCTCTACCTCAAACCCGAAGGTCGCGGCGGCTTGCAGATATTCATCCGTCAGCGTGGTGTTGAACATCGGCGGGTCGTCGGAATTCAGCGTGACATACAGCCCCGCGGCCAGCAGGCGCGGCAGCGGATGTGCGGCGAAAGAAGGCGCGACACCCAAACAAACATTGCTGGTCGGGCAGACTTCGAGCGGGATTTGGCGCGCGCGCAGCAGTTCGACCAGTTGCGGGTCTTCCAGACAACGCACGCCGTGACCGATGCGGCGCGCGTGCAGCACCTCGATGGCGCCGCGCACGCTTTCCGCCCCCGCGATTTCGCCCGCGTGCGGCACGGCGGCCAACCCGGCGGCGCGCGCGCGCGCAAACGCTTCGGCAAACAATTCGGGCGGATTGCCCGCTTCCAAGCCCCCCAAGCCAAACCCGACGACGCCTTGGTCTTTGCCCGCAATCGCCCATTCCGCGACGGTCAAACTGTGTTCAACGGGGCGCACATTGCGCGCCAGATCGAAAACCCAATTGCAGCGCGTGCCCAGTTCGCGCAGTCCCCAGGCACGCGCCCGTGTGAGCGCCTCGAATTGCTCAGCGAAGGGAATGCGCCGGTTGGTGCTGAAATGCGTGTAGGGCGTGAAGGTGACTTCGCTGTAGCGGATGTTTTGCGCGGCCTGCTGGCGCAGAAAGTCAGTGGCAATCAGTTCGATGTCCGCCGGGGTGCAGATGCAGGACGAGATCGTCAGATAGATTTCGATAAAGTGTTTGAACTCGGTGAAACGGTACCAGCGTTGCAATCCCGCGATGTCGTCAGCGGGCAGCGTGACGCCGTTGCGGCGCGCCAGTTCGAGCAGCGTAGCCGGTTGAATGGAGCCTTCGAGGTGAACGTGCAATTCGACCTTGGGCATACGGCGGATGAATTGAGCGAGCAATTGTTTCTTCATCATTGAACCACGATTGAACCACGGTTTTTACTTTGCAGAGTTGCCGGAACCTTGCCAGCCGGAGACTGCTGGCAAATTATCATAAGCGACGAACCAAGTCAGATTGCCGGAACCGTTGGCTTGTAGCCAGGCCGTTGCCTCTCACCCTCAAGGCTGCGGATTCGCATACAAAAAAGGCCGCTTGGCGTAAGAAATGCCTGGCCGCGTAGTGAAATAGCGCCGACGTGACTTTGCAAACCAAAGCGGGAATGCTAGAGTCCGCGCGTCCCAAACGATGACGATTCGCGGTGTTAGTTCCCCTTCCGAAATATCCACGCAAAGTTTGAAACTACCTCTTGCTTGAGAAAGGTACGACATGGCTTTGTGCCCATCTTGTGGTAGTGAGCGGTTACGAAATGGCTATCGCACGGCGCCGCTGCCGTTGCGACTGCTGGGTATCCGCACGCTGCTTTGCGATAACTGTAATTTCGAATTTCGTGCCTTTTGCCCGCGTGAACCGAAGCGCGGGAACGGACAGCGCTCCAAGCGTAAAGCCGATGTCTTTAATGCGGCCCCAGCGGTTGATTTGGAATCCTTGGGACAACCTGGCGGGGCGGCCCGGCGGTTGCAGCCGGCGATCAGCTTTGATCGTTCGGCGTTGCCGGTGCACGTCGCCACTGCCGCCGCCGCCTATGCCGCGCGCGGGCCTCTGCCGGATTTGCCAGACAATTTCGAGACCGACTTGGAACCAGTGATGTCTGGAACGCCAGCGCCTGATGTGATTGATCCACCAGATGCCTCAACCAGCAACATGCGCGCGCGCATCAGTGCGCCGCCCCCGTCATTGCCGACGGAAGAGCCGCTGTTAAAGCTCAAAGAAGAGTTAGATGAACGGCGCAAAAACGGCTCCAGCCAGATTTGCCCGCACTGCGATTCGCGCGAAGTCAGCCGCCGCCATCGCAAGTTTTGGCAGCGCCTGGTCTTTGGTCTGACGCAAATCCGCCCCTACCGCTGTGACAATTGCGGGCACGCTTTTTATGGCAACCGCCAACCCCACAAACGGCGCAAACCGCTCACCAATAGCGAAGCGGAACTGCTGAAAAACTCCTGTTTCAACTTAACCGAAGGCGGACAACCGGACGACGGGCAAAAGAGCGGCAATTAAGCGGCCGGCGGCCACAACGCAAACGGCAAAACGGTTGTGCCATAGACCAACGCCCCCACGCGCGTTTCTGCCGGCAAGGCTTGAAAGCTGAGCTTGAAGGTAAAGGCCTCGCCCGCTTTCAGACTCACTTTGCCTGTGGCGGGGAAGGGCTGACCGTCCATCGTCTTGCGGTCTTGCAGCTTGTACTCGCGGCAATTTTCATCCAGCAAGTAAACACGTTCCTTTTCGTCAATCAGCCAACGGCCCCGGCTGAGCAAATAAACCGGCAGATTCAATTCCACCGCTTCCTGACTGGCAAAGGCGACCAGTCGCACACGGGTTTCCTGCGGCAGGCGCGTAATCTCTGCCACGGCCACCGGCAATGCCGCATTCGGCGCTGTTTGCTTCAGACAACCTTGCACGCGGGCCAGCGTTACCTGCACTGCCGTTTGCCGCTCAGCTTCGGGGTTTTTGCGCGCACAAGCGGTTAGGCAAAGCGCCAGCGCTGCCGCAAAAATGAAATGAAACCACGAAGAGACGAAGAGCACGAAGGACCGTCTGAAAGATTTTCCCCCAGTGCCTGCTTCCTCGCTTCGTGCTCTTCGTTTCCTCGTGGTGAAAGTCTTTTTCCTCATCTCGTCTCCACATAAGGCCGTGACTGCACGATGTAAATTTGCGTTCCGATGGTGATCCATTCGATGTCCTGCGCGACGCCGCGAAAGACGCGCTGAATTTGCAGGGCGGCCCGCGCCAGCCGCCGCACCACGGCATCGGTCAACACGGCGCGCTCCGTTTCGATCTTGACCTCACGCACGCCACCGCGGTCGTCAAAGGTTAAGAGCGTGTCATCGCCCGACCGTGTCAGCACGCGCACGGCATTGCTTTTGGGCGTAAACAATAATTGTTCGGGCACGCGGCGACCCTCGACGACGCGCATGCCGAGGCCGCGTTTGGCGTTGACGTAAACCGCCCCGTGATCGCTGCGGTCGAAGGGGTTGGTCGTAATCAACACGCCTGCCGCTTCGGCATTGATGCCTTCCTGAATCAGCACTGCCGGATAAACGCCCGAATGGTTGATGCCGAAACTTTCGCGCGCTTCGTAGGCTTCGTAATTCCAGAGCGAGGCCCAGACCGTTTTGATCGCGGCCAACAACGCCTGGTCGTCGCGCACGTTGGGCACGCTGGTATACAGGCCCGCGCCGTTGAAGTTGGGCAAGTCTTCGGAATTGGTCGAACTGCGCGCAAACACGCCTTTGCCACCGAAGAGCAGCCGTTTTTTGGCAAGCACGGCGCGGCTGAATTCAGCATTGAGACTGCCCGCTTGAATTTTGCCGCGCAATTCGGCGAGGCGTTCTTTGCGGTAGGCCGCGTCGTGATTGAAGCGGTCGTTGCCAAGCAATTCCAGCAGCGCTTCATCCAGCTTGTGCGCGCGCAAAAACTGTTCGTAGTAATAAAACGGAATCGTGAAGCCGGACGGCACCGTGATGTCGCGCACCGTGCCGGCGTGGACGGCGTGCAGCAACTCACCCAGATTGGCCGATTTCGCGCCGAAGCGTTTGGCCTCGGTCGAACGCTGGTCTTTCAATGCGGTCAACTCACGGAATTCCAAATCGGCTGCTGGCGTAATGAGGTCAGAACGCTTCGCCAATTGCCGTCCGCGTTCAGCCGTTTCATTGACGGTCGCCGGACGCAGCGTGTAACCATCGTCGCGCGTCTCAAAATAGACGAACTTGCCCGCCAGTGGTTGAAAGGTTTCCGCCGCGCCTTTGATGTAAGCATTCGGCACGCCCCAGTTTTTTGCCAGCAAGTTGACGTGCGCCAGCGGCGTCGAAAAGGTCGTCGTGATGATTCCGGAAACCGGCGTCAACGTAAGCGGCGGTTCGCCGAAGACGACAATCTCATTGCGGTCGAGAATGATGTCGTCGGTCAGACGATCCAGGATGCGCAGCACGCCCGCGTTTTGCGCTTGGTTGAGCGGCAAGTAATCTTGCGGCGCATTGGTTTCGCTGGGCAATAATTTCGGCAACTCTGGCAGTTGAGCCGCGACTTCCTCCTGACGGGCGGAGTTGGGTTTGAAATAGAGCGGGGCAAAAAAACTGGCGTTCAAGGCGTGCTGCGTTTCGCGCACGATTTCGCTTGTGGCCAGATCGCCCTCCCAAAACTCAAAGGTGTATTTGTCCAATCGGGTCTGATAGGCGATGGTGCCGAGCACAAAGCGGCGCGTGGCTTCGAGATAATTGTGCCGGAAAAACTCGCGCCCGCGTTCCAGCGTGAGATAACTTGCGTTCACGAATTCAGAATGAAACGCATAGCGTTGGGAATTTATAAAATAGACCTTGTTTTGGGCGGCGCGGTCTACGACAAACATCAGGTGCGGCAGCGCGTAAAAACGGCCTTGGTAATAAACGCGCGACAACCGATCAAAGTCGGCGCGGCTGGTCAGGCGCGGCAAGTATTTGACGGCAGGCTGGGCCGCGCGGGATTGCGCCGCCGCCAGGCAAGTGTGGCAAAAAAACAATCCGAGCAGCAACAGATAACGCATAGACGATCACCGGGAGATTCGAGCTTGAGCAGCAGGTACACGCCAGAACTTAAAACTGCCGGCAGGAAACTGCAACCATTGACGCAGTTAGAGCGCAAGCTGCAAGCCAGGCTGCGGCGCTTGGGCGTGGGCGCACAGTCCAGCGTAGTCGTCGGCGTGTCGGGCGGCGCCGATTCGATGGCGTTGCTGGATGCCCTGATCCGGTTGCGGCAACGCACGGGCGCGCCGGGTGTCATCAATGCCGCACACCTCAATCATTTGTTGCGCGGCGCGGCGGCGGACGCCGACATGCAATTTGTGCAAACCTGGGCGGAACAACGCGGCGTCAGTTTCTTTGGCACTTGTAGCAATGTCGCGCAACTGGCCAAAGATGGACAGCGCAACCTGGAAGCGACGGCGCGCACGGTGCGCTACGACTTTTTTCGACAAGTCGCGCGGCAATGCGACGCCCAATTCATTTGCACCGCCCATACCTTTGACGACCAGGTCGAGACGCTGCTGATGCGGCTCTTGCGCGGCACGGGCGCGGCGGGCTTGCGCGGCATTCATGAAGTTTCTGAATTGGGCGAAGGGCTGCGTTTGTTGCGGCCCTTGTTGAACGTCACACGCGCCGAGGTGCTGGAGCATTGCGCACAACTGGGCGTCGAATTTCGCACGGATGAAACCAATGCCTCTGAAAAGCTCACGCGCAATCGCGTGCGGCATTCCTTGCTGCCGCTGCTGCGCAGTTTTAATCCGCGTGTGGGCGAGGCTTTGGTGCGTGTCGCCGCCGCGCTGGAAGAAGACGATGATTTTTTGCGCCAAAGCGCGGCCCAATTGTTGAAGCAGGTGGAAGCGGGAACGCGCTTGCGGCTGGCTCCGCTAAACACGGCGCATCCGGCGTTGAGCAAGCGTGTGCTGCGGGCCTGGTTACAAGGCGAAGGCAAAGCGCTGCGGCGACTTGATGCCGTGCATCTACAGACCTTGCTGAAGCTCATCACCCAGGGCCAAAGCGGCAAAGAAGTCGAATTGCCAGGCGGCTGGCGCGTCGTGCGCGAATTTGCCGAATTGCGCCTCGTTGCGCCTGCGGCGTTGGCGCCGGTCGAGTTGCCCGAAGTCACTTGGAACACGACTGAGCCAGTGGAGTTTGGCGGCTACAGATTTACGCTCCAACGTCATTTGCCCAGGTCAGTGGCTGCCAGCTTTTTGCAAAATTATCCGCGCGGGCAGGCCGTGCAAGTGCGCGAGGGCAAGGAACTGGATGCCTTGCGGCTGCGTACCCGCCGGGTCGGCGACGCGTATGTGCCGGAACGAAAACAGCAGCCGGTAAAACTGAAAATGTTGCTGACGCGCCACAAAATCGGCAAAACCGAACGCGCGGCGCATCCGTTATTGACGATGGTGGCGGGACAAATTGTTTGGAGTCCTGGATTACCCGTTGCCAATGAGTTTGCGCTGCCCGCAGAAGCAGATATTTGCGCTTTGCTGACAGTAGAAAAGCACTGAAACCTATGGCGGAAGGGCAGCGTCTTTGACATTTGATCGTTGCCGGGCTGGAATAGGGCAAAGCACAGATGCATTTCAGAATTTTGGTGAGCGAAAATCAGGGGAATACGCTAGAATGTCTAGCGGAGGTCTTTAACGGAGGTACATGGTATTGAACTCGACTATCAGACAAGTGATTTTTTGGGTGGTGATTATTGGCGGCGCGATTTTGCTGTATCAGGTCTTCCACAATAGCAGCGCGAATCAGCCGAAAGAGTTGCCCTATTCGGACTTGATGACAGAGGTGAAAGCCGGGCGCGTGACGGACGCAAAGGTTGAAAAGGATCGTGTAACCGGCACGCTCGCCAGCGGGCAGAAATATACGACCAAACTGCTGGGCGGCGATTTCGCGGCAGCGGATGTCGCCAAGGCGATGGCTGACAACAAGGTCAGCAAGGTCGAATACGAACAATCGGCGAGCAACAGCCTGTGGATGCAATTTGCCATCGGCTACCTGCCTTTCTTACTCATTTTCGGCTTCTGGATATTCATGCTCCGCCAGATGCAATCGGGCGGCAATAAGGCGCTCTCCTTCGGCAAGAGCCGCGCCAAGCTGCTCTCGAACCAGCAAAAGCGCGTGACCTTTAAGGACGTCGCGGGCGTCGAAGAAGCCAAAGAAGAATTGCAGGAGATCATCGAATTCCTGAAAGAGCCGCAAAAATTCCAAAAGCTCGGTGGCCGCATTCCCAAAGGCGTACTGATGATGGGCCCCCCGGGCACTGGCAAAACGCTGTTGGCGCGTGCCATTGCCGGTGAAGCCAACGTCCCCTTCTTCTCCATTTCCGGTTCCGATTTCGTCGAAATGTTTGTCGGCGTGGGTGCCTCGCGCGTGCGCGACCTGTTTGAGCAGGGCAAAAAGAATGCGCCCTGCATCATCTTCATTGACGAAATTGATGCCGTCGGTCGTCATCGCGGCGCGGGCCTGGGCGGCGGGCACGACGAACGCGAACAGACGCTGAACCAGTTGCTGGTCGAGATGGACGGTTTTGAATCGAATGATGGCGTGATCCTCGTCGCTTCGACCAATCGTCCGGACGTGCTTGATCCGGCCCTGTTGCGGCCCGGTCGTTTTGACCGCCGCGTCATCGTCAATCGTCCTGATGTCAGAGGCCGCGAAGGCATCCTGGCCGTGCACACGCGCAAGATTCCGCTCGGCGAAGACGTGGATGTTTCGGTCATCGCGCGCGGCACGCCCGGTTTCACTGGCGCAGATTTGGCGAACCTCGTCAACGAAGCTGCGTTGAACGCCGCCCGCTACAACAAGAAAGTCGTGGCGATGCATGATTTTGAGTGGGCCAAGGACAAAGTCCTGATGGGTTCCGAGCGCAAATCGGCGGTGATGTCCGAGGACGAGAAAAAGACCACGGCGTATCACGAAGCCGGTCACACCATCGTGGGCCTCAAAGTCCCGAACGCCGACCCGGTGCACAAGGTGACGATCATTCCGCGTGGTATGGCGTTGGGCCTGACGCAGCAATTGCCGGAAGGCGACCGCTATACCCATTCGCTGGATTACATCGAAGGCTCGATTGCGATCCTGATGGGTGGCCGTCTGGCCGAAGACATCTTCCTGGGCAAGATCACGACCGGCGCCTCGAATGACATCGAACGCGCCACCGAGATGGCCCGCCGCATGGTTTGTGAATTCGGTATGTCGAACCTGGGGCCGCTGACTTTTGGCAAAAAGGAAGAGCAAATCTTCCTGGGCCGCGAGATCGCCAAGCACCAGGATTACAGCGAGGAAACCGCCATCAAGATTGACCAGGAGGTCAAACGCATTGTGATGGAGCAATACGAGCGCGCTCGCCAGATCATCCTCGACAATCGGGATGCGCTGGATCGTATGGCGCAAGAACTGCTCGTGCGCGAAACGCTGGATTCAGTGCAGATGCGCCGCATCGTGGCGGGGCTGCCGTTGGATAATGACATGCCTCCGGCTGTGCCTTCGCACTCTGATAGCGACAAACCGGCGGATAAGGAACCGATGTTGAAGCCGATTTTGCCGCCAATCACGGGTGGTAATCCGGCGACAGCATAGCTTCGAGTTTCAATTTCCAACACAAAGGGTGGGCAAGTTTTCTAAACTTGCCCACCCTTTGTGTTTCTCGAAATCTCCGGCAACGCTTTTACCACTGCATCAACTGCGAGATCGTCCGCACTACATCCGGGTCATCTGGGAAAATTACGGGCGTATCCTTTACACGTTGGGTGCGATCACCTTCGCGTCGCACCAACACCTTCACCGGGCAGCCACAGGCGCTGTACACGTAGGTGAACTCGCGCACCGTCTTATCCGGCCATACATCGCGTAACTTCTGCGTCGAGTCTTTCAAATACACGTCCAGCACATTCGCGCCGCCGCGCGAACCGTCCAGGACATGCGAGCCGCCCGCGCCATTGTCCACATAGATATTTAGTTGTTTCTGGCCCGCCGGCACGTCGCCAGGATTGCCGATGCGCGCCTGCCAAAGGATTTTGCCGGTACGTTTAATCCGCAGAAAGCCCGTGCCGGGTTTTTCGCTGCTCACGTGCATGGAAATGTGCAGCTTGCCGTCGGGCGTCGGTTCGCCATACGCATCAAGCATCGCGAACGTGCGCCCCACGCCATCATCTGGCACATAGCCACGTTCGATCTCCAACAGCGCTTGTGCGATGGTTGGCACCGGCTGGCCGAAATCCAACTCTTCGGTGACCATTACAGCCTGCGCAATGTTCATCTTGTTGGGGGCAGATGGATCAGCGGCGGGCGGCGGCGCGGCGGGGTGTGCGGCATTCGCCGTGGTAGTGGTTGAAACCGTCGCCGCCGGTTTCGCAGGCATTGAAAACGTGCGGTAAAAGATCGCGGCGGCGGCGCTCAACATCAAAATCATTGCACCGATGGCCATCACTAGCTTGGAATCGAGCGCGGGTGTTGCGGACGTGGCCGCAGCTTGCGGCTGTTTTTTCTTCTTCGACATAGGTGGTTCGGTTGTTGTTGGATGAAATGTGTGGCCGCCCTGCTTGGCAGAGTGGCCGTTGCCGCACGGCATCATAGCAAATCCGTTTTCAACTGAATATCCACACCTCGACCGGGGCCGCAGCCGGAAATGCGCCTCCTCATTCGCAAAACGTAGACTCGCCCTCGTTCGCCACGCCCGCCAACAGCCCTTCCAGATGCTGCCGCGCCTTCCACGCGCCGGTGCGGTCAGCGACGGCGAGGCCTGCTGTCCAGATTTGCCACGCTGCTTCGGTTTGTCCTTCTTCCAACAACGCGGAGCCGAGCATTTGATAGGCCGCCGTGTAATCGGATTTGATACGAATGACATTACGTAGCGCCTCAATGGCTTCAGGCCAGCGGGCAAGTTTGGTGTATTCGCTGGCCAACCCGTACCAGATCATTTCGTTGTCGGGTTGGGTTTGGGTCATGGCGGTGAAGGCGTCAATGCGGGATTGCGACATAGTAGTGCTCCTTCTCCTTGAAGAAATTTAGGGTGAGTCCTGGCGCTGATTGAAGGCCAGGACTCACCCTTTGAATGTTTCGTCGGTAGCTTGGCTACTGCGCGTTTAATTGCTGCTTGGCCGCATCAATCCGATCCTTGGCCAGCTTCACGACTTCATTCACCGACACGTCCTCAAACTGTCGCGTCGCGCGATCATAAAACTCGACCTTGCCTTCCTTCATCTTTTTACCGCCAATGCGAATCTGGAAGGGGAAGCCGACCAGATCGGCATCGTTCAGCTTAACGCCGGGCCGTTCGTCGCGGTCGTCATAAAGCGCATCCACGCCCGCCGCTTTCAACTCAATGTAGATGCGCTCGCCCGCCGCTTTCAGTTCGCCGTCTTTCACATTCAGCGGCGTGACGGCAATTTCAAAGGGCGCAATCGTGATCGGGAATTGGATGCCCACCTCGTCGTGGTGCAATTCAATCGCGGCGGCCAGGATGCGTTCGACGCCGATGCCGTAACTGCCCATCACCAGCGGCACGGGTTTGCCGTCAGCGTTGAGCACGGTCGCACCCATCGCTTTGCTGTACTTCAACCCCAGCTTGAAAATGTGGCCGACTTCGAGCGCCTTGCCCAAACGCAAGATGCCTTCACAATTCGGACAGCCTTCGCCCTCGGCCACGGTGCGTAGTTCGGCCCAGAGCGTTACCTGGATGTCGCGTTCGAGGCTGACATTGCGCAAGTGATGATCGTCTTCATTCGCGCCGGTGGTCATGTTCTGGCGACCGCGCAAGGCTTCGTCGGCGATGACCAGCAGCTTGGTGTTTTTGAGCGTACTCGTGACCGCGCCCAGGCTGCCTGCGTGCGCGCCCATTGCGTCGAAAATCTCTTCGGGGTGGGCGGGGCGGACGGCGCTGACTTCCCAGCCGTCTTTGTTGAAGAGTTTGGCCGCCGCGTTGACGATCTTGGCGTCGTTGAGCGGATGATCGCCGCGCAGCAAGGCGAGGAAGAGCGTGTTCCGCGCCTCGCCTTTCGCGTTCTCGGCAACGGCGACGTAGATAAGCGTCTTGACCTGCTTATGCGCGGCGGCACCGCCCGCAAACGTCACTAAATCTTCAATCGTGCGCACGCCGGGCGTCGGGAATTTCTCGACGGCCAGCGCCTCTGCGCCATCATCCACGGCGGGAATGCGCGAGGTGGCCTTTTCAGTATTCGCCGCGTAACCGCACGCCGGGCAACTCGCGACCAAATCTTCGCCCGCGTTGGTGTAGACCATGAATTCATTCGACGCCGAGCCGCCCATCGCACCGGTGTCGGCATCCACGATCACGTATTCCAGCCCGCAGCGGCTATAAATTTTGCAGTACGCGCCGCGCTGGTCATCAAACGCTTTGTCCAAGCCGGCGAAGTCAATATCGAAGGTATAGGCATCCTTCATCGTGAATTGGCGCACGCGCAGCAGCCCCGATTTGGGGCGCGGTTCGTCGCGGAACTTGGTTTGAATCTGATACCAGACCTGCGGCAGTTGCTTGTACGAACGCAGTTCCTTGCGCGCGATGTCGGTGAAGATTTCTTCGTGCGTCATCCCCAGGCAATAATCGCTGCCCTTGCGGTCTTTGAGGCGGAACATGTTGTCGCCCATCACCGACCAGCGGCCCGATTCCTGCCAGATTTCCGCCGGATGCAGGGCGGGCAAGAAGAATTCCTGCGCGCCGATGGCGTTCATTTCATCACGGATAATCTGGGTGATTTTCAGAATGGAGCGTTGCGCCAGCGGCAGGTAGCTGTAAATGCCTGCCCCCAATTGCCGGATCAGGCCGGCGCGCAACAACAGTTTGTGACTGACGACTTCGGCGTCAGCGGGTTCTTCGCGAAGTGTAGGAATGAAAAAGTTTGACCAACGCATAATTAAGTTCCAGGTTCTGTGTGCTAAGTTCTACGTTCCGGGTGCTCAACCTTTGAACGTAGGACGTAGAACCCGGAACTTAGAGCTTAGCGTTTTACTGCGATTGCGACGAGTGAGATGCCACACGGCGGGCCGATCAGCTTCTCCAATTTGAGCAGCGGCACCAGCCGGTTGGCGAGATCAGCTTGATTTGGCGGGAGGTAATCGCGTTTGAGCACGCGCCCGTTGATAAGCCACGGCAGCATGGCCACCAGGCTAAAAAACTTCAGTTCGTTGACGCGGAAGCCAACGCTTTCCAACTTCTCTTTTAATTCGCGCTTTTCGTAACGGCGGTAATGGCCGACCGCGCGATCAAATTCGCCATACAGAAACTGGTGCGACGGCACCAGCAGCGCCAGCTTGCCGCCGGGTAGCAACACTTCGCGCATTTGCCCCAGGGCGAAGAGGTCGTCTTCGATGTGTTCGAGCACGTTCAAGCAGACGACCGAATCAAAGCCTTCCGCCGCGTATTCCGCCGGGGCGGCTTTGTTCAAATCAAACTGACCGACGCGCACATGCGTTTTGTCCGCAAACATTGTTTCCAATTCGCGGCGATAGCTGGGCACGACATCCGTCGCCAGCACCGCGCGTCCACCGGCACAAAGGAATTGCGTAATGTTGCCAGTGCCCGCCCCGACTTCTAGAATGCGGCTGCCCAAGCCGGACGCAATTTGCTCATAGAGCCAGTGGTTGTACTGATCCAAATCGGCCAGTTGATTGAGCGTTTCGGTTAACGTCAGACTTTCTTGCACGGGAACTTGCCTCCATCACCAAGCCATTCATGAACACCAAAGCCAGCCAGAAAGGCCGCTTAAAAGAGCGGTGATGATGCTTGTGGAACGGGGCGAATGTCAACCGCATATTTCGCCTGAGCCTGCGGTCTAACTGCGGCTCAGTTGCGGTTCGTGCGCGCGAATTGCTTGTGCCGCGGGCCGTTTCTATAATCGCGCGCGCGCCGCCCACGGCGTTCGGCAAATCACGCATGAATCAAACCGAAACAACCCGTTTTACCCGCGCTGACATGCCCGCTTTGGCCGTGCTCGGGCTGTTGTTCGGCTTGTTGTTGTTGGCTTCGTGGCAGTGCTGGACACAACCCTTGCTCGATCACGGGCGCGAGATGAATTTGCCCGCGCGGCTGCTGGCGGGCGAGCAGCTTTACACGGATGTTCAGTTTCTTTACGGCCCGGTGGCGCCGTATTTCAATGCCTTGCTCTATCGCTTGTTTGGCGTGCATCTGGCTGTCTTGCACGTGAGCGGTGTGGTGTGTGCCGTACTGATTTTGGGCCTGATCTATTGGCTGGCGCGCCAAGTGCTGACGGTCTGGCCCGCCGCTTCGACGACAGGTTTGGTGCTGGTGGTGTGCGCGCTGAAATCCACGGCCAACTATGTGCAGCCCTATGCTTACGCCGCGCTCTATGGCTTGGTCTTCGCGCTGGTGTCGTTGGTGTGTGCCGTGCGCTTTGCGCAGACGCGGCGCGTGAAGCAACTCGCTTGTGCGGGACTGTTCGCCGGGCTGGCGTTGCTGTGCAAGCCGGAGTTGGCCTTGCCTGCGTTGGCGGCGGTGGGCGCGGCGTGGTGGTTGGAATGCCTGTGGCAAAAGCAAGTGGCATGGCGCGCGGGAATGGTGTTGGCGCTCTCTGTGCTTACCTTGCCCGTCGCGGTTTACAGCGCGCTGCTGGTGCGTGTGCCGTGGCGCGTGTTGTTGGATGACAATCACGTGTTGTTTACCAACATGCCGCCGCAGTTGGTGTATTTCAATCGGCACATCAGCGGGTTGGCGCAATGGCCCGGCTCGTTGTGGTTCAGCTTGGCGGGGCTGGGCGTTTTGGCCGTTTGGATTGGCGGCAGCGGCTTGCTCGGCGCATTGCTCTCGCGGTCTGTTGCTGGTTGGCAATTGTTGGCGAAACGGGCGGGCATGTTGCTGGTGGCGGGCTTGCTTTGGCGTGAAGCGGCGCTACGCCTCTTGCACGTGCCGAGCGATGTGACGCCGTTCGCGGCGGCGGTATTTGTCTTGCCGGTTTTGCTGTTTGTGCTGGCGCGGCGTGTTTGGCGGGAACGCGACAGCTTCCCGGCGGAACAGCGCGTGTTTTTGTTGCTGGTGATTTTCAGCTTCTTCGCCATCTTGCGAGCATTGCTGAATGTAACGACGACGGGCCCGTATACACCATTCTTTTTGCCAGTGTTGTTGCTGGTGTATTTGTATGTGTTGCTATGTGCGGCTCCGTCTTGGCTGACAGAGAATGTGACGTTGCGCCGGCGCGTGCAACAAACGGCGACGGTATTGCTTGCCTTGTTGGTAGGTGGGATGGCCGTCAATTCGGCATTACGTTGGCGGCGGTTGAATACATTTCTTGTCAGCGCGCCGCGCGGCAGCTTTCGCACCGTGCCTGAGATCGGTCAGCCGTTGGCCGAGGCTCTTCGTTACGTCGAACAGCACAGTGTTCCCGGCGAAACAGTGCTGACCTTGCCGCTTGCCACGACGATCAATTTTCTGGCTGAACGTCGCTATCCCTTGCGTGAAGAGATCGTCCATCCGGGTTTTCTGACGGGCGCAAAAGAGGCGGAGGCCATTGAGCGCATCAAGGCGCGCCAGGTGCGTTTGATCTTGCTGGCGAATCTGGATACGTCGGAATTTCGCGACCGCACGTTCGGGCTGGATTACAACCAGGAACTCTGGCGCTGGATTGAAGCGCATTATCGATTGGTTGCGCGTTTTGATACGGCGGAGAGCCAGCAGGCGAAACTAGGCGAGAAACCGTTTTTCATTTTGGCGTATGAACGGAAGCCGTGACTTATTCGCGGCGTTCCAGCACTTTGATGAAAAACTCCGCGTCGCCAACCGGCGCATCCCCGCGTCCACCCGCGCCAAATACTGTTGCCACGCGATAATGCGTCTCAATCCAGCCGCCCAATCGTTGATAAAAATCGCGGCCAAATGCCACTGCGCCAAACTCGCGCATGGGGCGATTGACGATCAACACGTAACGCACCTGCTGCCGCGCCAGCAATTCAATGGCTGCTGTTTCATCACGTTCGGACAGGAAGCCGGGAATCAGAATCTGGTGGCGCAACGGCATGCGTCTGCCGCTCAAAAACGTCAGGTCGCTGCCTTCGGGCAACACGGCGAGGGTTTCGCCGGGCTGTGTGTGTGCGGCGATGAACTCCAGCGCCGCGCGATAGACCGGCCCGATTTGCTGTGTTGTATAGAGCGTCCCGCGCGGCGTGTTGATTTCGTAGCTGTTGTTTTTGCGGTACCGAATCCCGAACACGACCGCCGTCACCAGCCACGCCGCCACGAACAACCCGCGCCCAATCGTGCGCGCCGTGGCCGCCGCTGGCGCGTCTTGCGTCCATTTTTGCAAAGCCTGCGGCAGCGTTTGTGTCAGCAGGAAATAAATCAGCAGCAACGAAGTCGGCAGAAAGAAACTGCCAAACGCGCCGCCGCTGGGCACGCGCAACGCCACGCGCGCCAGCACGGCCAAGCTGTAAACCGCCACGATAAAGCGCGCCGGATCAGCCGCCGGGCCGCGCCGCCATTCGCTGACTAGCAATGCCAGCAACAGCAGCGGCAACGCCCGCAAAGGGCTGCCATCCCATTGGCCCGCTGAAGTGAATCCCATCAAAAGCGCCGCCAACAGGCAACCGCCACAAAGCAGTAAGGCGCGCATGGCAAAGGCCGGACTATTGCGGCGTGCGCTCCACCAGCACACCAAACCGCTGGCCGCGCCCCAAACAGCGGCGGCCCCCAGCATTTGCCACAAGGACGCCAACGGGTGCGCCAGGCCCGTGCGTTGCCGGTTGTAATAGACCAGCGAGGCCGGCAGATGCGTGAAAAATAGATGGCAATCTTCGACCAGCGTCGGCCAGCCGATGCGCTGAAACAGCCAGGCGTAAACCGGAGCTGCGATTGCCAAGGCTGGCAACGCGGCCAGCAATAAACCTCGCGTCAGACTGCGCCAATTTGCGCGGTGCAAATGCAACAGCGTCGCCACCAACGTCAACGCGGCGGCCAGCGCGAATTCCTGTTTGGTGATGGCGGCCAAGCCTATGCAAAGGCCCGCGCCGATTAGCTCGCGGCTGCGCCTGCTTTCGGCATAGCGCAAGGTCAGCCACAACGCCGCTAACGCCAGCAACAGAGCGTGCAAAGCGGCATAAGCGTAGGGCGAAATCAAATTGCCCGCCGGTTTGAAAACGCACCAGACAATCACACCACAAACCGCCAGCGCACTTTCTTTCGGTGGCAATAGGCGTCGTGCGATACGCGCGCACAGCCAGACGAGCAGCAACGAACCGAGCATGCCGCTGACTTGCAGCACGCTCAGGTGCGCGCCAAACACGCGATAGAGCAGGGCGTTGAAGTAGGGCGAAAGCGGCGGATAGAGGTAATGCACATCGCGGTACAGCCATTCGCCGTTGAGCAGCCGCAACGGCAAATCCGATTCGCGCCCGCTGTCGGCAATCACGCTCGACCAGCGGCGCCACGAGACGGCCAGCATCAGTAAGAAAATGGCGGATGGCGGATGGCGGAGGGCGAATGGCAGCATCCTTTGCGAACGCGCACGGGCTGGAAATTGCTGGGGCATGAGATCAGGTTTCATTTCTAGTGGGTGCTGGTGGTTCGCGCTGCCAGAATGGGCCGCAGCATAAATCCGCCATCCGCAATCCGCAATCCGCCTTCACCCTGTTTGGCAGTTTTAAGTCCGCTGGGGTAACATCCCTGACTTAAGAGATCAGCGTTCCCCGCTGAAGCACCAATCACCCCAATGTGGTAACCTGAAAGATGAAAAAGATCGCCATCGCCAGCGACCATGCCGGATTCCACGGCAAGGAAGCTATCAAAAAAACGCTCGCCGAATTAGGCGTCGAGTATGCCGACTTCGGCACGAATAGTGATGAGTCCGTGGATTATCCGGACTATGCCGAACGTGTCGCCAAGGCCGTCGCGGCGGGCGAATACGAAAAAGGCATTTTGGTTTGCGGCTCCGGCATCGGCATGGAAATCGCCGCCAACAAAGTGCCCGGCATCCGCGCCGCACTCGCCTGGAACGAAGAGACCGCGCGCGTTTCGCGTTCACACAATGACGCCAACATTGTCACGATTGGCGAACGCACCACACCGCCCGCAACGATTGACCAGATTGTCCGCACCTTTCTGACGACCAACTTTGATGGAGGCCGCCACGCGCGCCGCCTCGAGAAAATTGCCAAACTGGAACAAGAATAAAAGTGGTCAGTGATCAGTGGTCAGTGGTCAGTGATCGGTTACTGAATCGCGCGCCCGCTGACCACTGATCACTGACCACTGACCACTATGATTAACCATTACCGCACGCTTGCCGAAGCTGATCCTGATGTTTACGCTGCGATTCAAAACGAAACGCGCCGTCAGCACGAAGGCTTGGAACTGATCGCTTCGGAAAATTTCACCTCCGAAGCCGTGCTCGAAGCCGCCGGTTCCGTCTTCACCAACAAATACGCCGAAGGCTATCCAGGCAAACGCTATTACGGCGGCTGCGAATACAGCGACGTCGTCGAGCAATTGGCGATTGACCGTGCCAAACAGCTCTTTGGCGCCGAACACGTCAATGTCCAGCCGCATTCAGGCAGCCAGGCGAATATGGCCGTCTATCTGTCGGTGCTGAATTACGGCGACACCGTGATGGGCTTCGACCTCTCGCACGGCGGCCATTTGACGCACGGGCACCCGCTGAATTTTTCGGGCAAGAGCTACAAGATCGTACCTTACGGCGTGAGCAAAGAAGACGAGACGATTGATTACGAGGCGATGGAACGGCTGGCGGCGGAACACAAGCCGAAGCTGATTCTGTGTGGCGCATCGGCTTATTCGCGCGTGATTGATTTCGAACGCATCGCCGCGATTGCCAAAGGCGTCGGCGCGTTGCTGATGGCTGACATTGCGCATATCGCCGGACTGGTCGCGGCGGGCGTGCATCCGTCGCCGCTTCCGCACTGCGATTTCGTCACGACGACGACGCACAAAACGCTGCGCGGCCCGCGCGCCGGCCTCATTATGTGCCGCGAACAGTTCGCCAAAGACATTGATCGCACGGTCTTCCCCGGCGTTCAGGGCGGCCCGCTCGTCCACATCATTGCGGCCAAAGCCGTCGCCTTCAAAGAAGCGCTGCAACCGGAATTCAAAACCTACCAGCAACAAGTCCTGCGTAACGCCAAGGCGCTCTGCGACGGCATTCAGGCAGCGGGCTTCCGCGTTGTTTCGGGCGGCACCGACAATCACGTCTTTTTGGTGGATGTGTTCAGCAAAGGCTTGTTCGGCAAGGACGCCGAAAAGGCGCTCGACGCCGCGCACATAACCGTGAACAAAAACTCGATCCCCTTCGATCAAAATCCGCCGATGAAAGCCAGCGGCATTCGCCTGGGTTCGCCCGCCGTTACGACGCGCGGCATGGGTGAAGCCGAGATGAAACAGATCGCCGCGTTGATTGCCGAAGTGCTGGCCGCGACCGGCGACGAAAGCGTGCGCGCGGGCGTCAGCGCGAAGGTCAAAGAGTTGACGGCGAAATTCCCACTGTATCCGAATCGCTTGAGCAAGGCCGATGGCGCGGCGGGCGATTAGTCGAACAAGCAGCTTTCGGTTATGAAGCAGCAAAGGGCGCAATGCAGTTCAGGATGGGTCTGAACTGCATTGCGCCCTTTGCTGCTTTGTGGTTTTAGCAGTTATTGGTTGGCTTGGCTCTGCCATAAAGCGGGGATTTGCAGGTGCAACGCCGCCTGGAACTTCTGATAACGTTCACCAAACTGCGCACGTTGTTCCGCCGTTAACGCGGGTGTCCCCACGCAAACCCGCGCGCTTTCAATCACGCCATTCAACACCAACGACTCTTTGAAACACGCCAGCAACTTACCCGCACGCCGTCCGCCCTCTTCAAACAAACAGGCTTGTTCGAAGCTTTCACAGACATCGCGATACAGCTCGGTCAATTCTCCGTCACCTGCCCAACACACGCGCCAGGCTTTTTGCCATTCGCGCGGCAGCACGTTGCCGGGGCCAGAGACGACGCCAATCGGCAGGGCATCGTGCAACAGAAATTCGTGCCAACCCGCGCGCAAGCGTCCGATGAAACCGCGCGGCGGACGATACCAATCGAAGATCAGCCCGGCATTGCCGATGTAAATGCCGAATTCGCCCGGCTGTTTGTAATGCAGCGCGGCCTTGGTGTAATTGCCCAGCACCGTGCGCGAGGCCGAGACCTTGATGCCGTAAAGCCAGGGCAGGCGGCTCAGCTCTTTGACGATGTGCGTGCGGATGTGGTCGGTACGTCCGGGTGCGTTGATGTCGGCATTGTCGTAAAGAAAGACGGGGATGGGATGCGGCGCGGCTTCGATCAGGTCGTTCACCTCGCGGCGAAAGAAACGCACGATGTCGTGTTCGTCGAGATCGTTGATCGCCAGCGGCGCGATGACGGCGGCGTCGGCATTGAGTTGAAGCGCCAAGTCTAGGTTGGCGAGGATTTCCTGCTTGGTGTCGCCATTGAGGCCGCACCAGACTTCGACGGGCGTGCGGCCCTGGGTGAACAGTTCAGTGTTGATGGATTGCACTTCGTCTACGGCAAGGTGCAAGAGGCGCTGGCGCTCATCATTCGGCAAGCGGTTCCATTCGCCGGTAGTGCCGTTGGCGAAGATGACATCGGCGCCGTGGCCGTTTTGGATGACGTAGCGAAAGACTTGGCGCTGTTCGTGCTCGATGACGTGGCCGCCCTCATCCACCACGCTGATGGTTGGGACGTTCAAGCCGCGTCGCAAACTGTAATTCATCGAAGCGTTATCTCCTCTTCCAAAGCACACAAAAGAAAAAGCCTTCGCAACCGTGGTGGTGCGGATAGGTGCGCCCGCCAAAGTCGCCGGTCAAGAAGTTGGTTGGATCAAGCCCTAGTTCAAGCAAACGCTCGCGGGTCATATCGCGGAATTCGTAGCCCGCTTCTTTTTGTTGTGCGCGCAACCACGCCACGACTTCTTCACCTTCTTCAGGTTCGGTCGAACAGACGGCATAGGTCAGCAAGCCGCCTGGCTTCACGCAGCGCGCGGCATTGGCAATCAACTGCTTTTGCAGTTCGGCCAGTTCTTTCAGTTTGGCTTCATTCAAGCGCCATTTGATTTCAGGATGGCGCTGCAACGTGCCGAGGCCGGAACACGGCGCATCAAGCAACACGGCGTCAAAGCTTTCGACAAAGCTGGCAGGCAGTTCCTGCGTGGCGTCGAGTTGTTTCAATTCGAGATTGAAAATGCCCAGCCGCTCGCGCATTTCATCCATCGTGCGCAAGCGGTGCGCGTGCAGATCACAGGCCACAATGCGCGCATCGGCGGGCAAGAGGGAAGCGAGCAACGTCGCCTTGCTGCCGGGCGCAGCGCACAGATCGAGGCATTGCGGATTTGAAATTTGAGATTGCGGATGGTTGGCGGCGAGATGTGCAATGAGTTGCGAGGCTTCGTCTTGCAGGTAAAGCGCGCCTGTTTGCACTGGTGTTGCTTGCGAAGAAAGCTTGCCAGCGGTGATGACGAACGCTTGCGGCGCGACTGTTGATGGTTCGAAGCCAATGCCGCTTTGCGCCAGCCATTCGCGGCTTTGCGCCGGATCGGCTTGCAGCGCGTTAAAGCGGAAGGCGGTGCGCGGCGTCGTGTTGTTCGCCGTCGCGAGTTCTTTGGCGTCAGTTTCTCCCAGCCGCGCCAGCCAACGTTTGAGCAACCACGACGGATGCGAGGTTTCGATGCCGAGGCGCGCCAAGTCATTCGGCACGGTTGCCAGCATTTCTTCCAAACTGGTGGCGCTGTCGCGTGTCGCATTGCGCAAGGCGGCATTGACCAACGGCGCGGCGGCGGGTTGTTCGGTGGCCTTGATCAAGTTGACTGATTCGTTGAGCGCCGCATGGGCTGGGATGCGCGTGAGCCAGCGCAGTTGATAGAGCCCGAGCCGCAAGGCGATTTGCGTCGCGGTGTCGAGTTTGTTGGTCGGGCGCTGGGCATAGCGTTCGATCAGAAAATCAAGCGTGCGTTGCCAACGCAAGACACCAAGCACCAGTTCGTTGAGCAAGCCGTGGTCTTCGCGCGACAGTGAGTTGTAGTTTTCCGAGGCCAGCAAGTTGGTCGCATAAGCGTCTTCGGTCGCCACGCGCCAGAGTATGTCGAAGGCAGCGCGGCGCGCGGGCGAGATTTCGATGGGGCGGGGCCTGGGTGGTTGTGACTTGATGAGGCGGGGGCGTGTGTTCATCCGAGTTTGGTTCCAACTTGTAATTTTGCGCCGTTCAGAAAATCGTGCACCGCCATCACTTTTTTTCCGGCTGGTTGCACTTGGGTGAGGCGCAATTGTGAGCCGTGTCCGCAGGCAACGGCAAAGCTGTCTTTTGCAATTTCAACAATCGTGCCGGGCGCGGCATCACCTGTGTGTGCTTCAGCGGTTGCCGCGACGATTTCAAGCCGCTGCTCATGAAGCAAAGTGTAACAACCGGGGAAGGGCGTGAACCCGCGCAGCCGGTTGTAAAGTTGCGTGGCGCTCAACGTCCAATCCACCAAACCGTCTTCGCGTTTTAGCATTGGCGCGTAAGTTGCTTCGGCTTCGTTTTGCTTTTGTGGCGTGATCTTGCTGCGTTCGATTCCCGCCAGCGTTTCGATCAGCAATGACGCACCCAACTCAGCCAGACGCGGTGTCAGTTGCTCCGCCGTTTCGGTCGCGCCAATGGCCGTTGTGTCTTGCCGCAGGATGTCACCCGTGTCCATGCCTACATCCATTTGCATGATCGTCACGCCGGTCTCGGTCTCACCTTGCACGATGGCCCAGTTGATCGGGGCCGCGCCGCGATATTTCGGCAGGATGGAAGAGTGTACGTTGATGCAGCCCAGACGCGGCGCGCCGAGCATCCAATCGGGCAGGATGCGGCCGTAGGCGGCGATGATCCCTGCATCCACCTGCTGAAACAGCGGCTCGAATTCGGCGCGCGCCTCGGCGGTTTTGATTTTGAGCGGTTGATAAACAGTCAGGCCGTGTTCCAGCGCGCAGACTTTGACGGGCGGCGGTGTAATGACCTGTTTACGCCCGACGGGCTTGTCGGGTTGGGTGAAGACAGCCTGGATGCGATGCCCGGCTGCGATCAGTTTGCGTAAGCTGGGCACGGCGAAGGCGGGCGTGCCCATAAAAATCAAATTCATGTTTCTGGTGGTTCCAATGGTTCGATCTCAATGGTGTCGAACATCGCCTGCTGGCGCAACGCTCCGGCAACCGTCGTGGCCTTGCGTGCCGTCAGGGGATGATCCGGGTCGCTGCTTTGAATCAGAAACTCGCCTGCCCCGATGGGTTCGATGCTGAGTTGGCCTAACGCTACGCCGGGCGCTACGGTCATTGAATCAAGTTGGTGAATGCGAAAGCGTCCGGTGCGCTCGACCCAATCTTCGATAAACGGGTCGCGCAAGGCGTGCTCGGCTTCGTTCTGATTTGCGTAACTGCCCGTGACCAATAAGCAAAATGCTTCTTCTTTATGTCTTTTCATGGCGGCAAATGGTTTGTTGAATCGTCGCGGCAGTCTAGGCGGCGGGTGGCGGGGAAGTCAATTTGCGGTGTTTCGACCAAGAGTAAAAAAATGGCCTCAAAGCGGTGGTGCGTGCCTTGAGGCCATAAGCGCTGGATTGGTGCGTTGTTGGTGTGGTGTAACTCGAAAAAAATCTTATTCCGCGGGTTCCGCCGAGAGCTGAAAACTGATCGTGGGGACCAACAATTGCCCTTTGACCAGCCGCAGCGCCGGATTGTTCAACAGCATCGCGGCCTGATTAAGGAGTTCCGATTCGCGCAGTTCCTTGTACTTGCCGTTCTTGCTCAACAGCAGATAAATCGTGCCATTGCCCGGTTGTTTTGGGCGCGGCGTTTTGGGCGCAGCTTTTTTGGATTTGGCCGCTGTCCCTTTTTCAGTAATTGTCTCTTTCGTTGGTTCGCTCATTTTTTCCGGTGCGGGCGACTGCGCTTTCGCGGGCCGCTTTTTACGTTCGAAGGTATTTGCTTCCGTTGTGCTCGACACGGCAGTTTGCGCGCGTGACAGCATAGCCACATCTGACCTCGTTCCAGGATTGCTCTGTACGGTCAATGCCGGTCGAGACACAACGGAAACTCTGGTGGCAGCAGGCTGCGCTTTGCGGGCCGGGGCTATCAGTGTTTGCACCTCAAACACGCGCCCGGTTTTAGCCGCCGCTGCTTCTAAGCGAGACTGAATGGCGACTAAGCCAGGTTCACCCGTCACGGCCTTTTGCCAATCTTTGCAGTTGCGCCGGAACTTGCACGACCAATAACAAACTTCGACGGCTTTCTGGCAACTGAACCGCTGACAGGCGACTTGCATGGCTTACTCCTTTCTCAAAACTACTCCTGCTTGATTCTTTATTCGAAAAAATTGAAGGGGATGCAGAGTCGCAGACTTGAGCAGCCAAGGATGCTCACAGCGGCACACGGCCAAACTGCTCAAGCCTGCCAAAATGGTCAGGAACTTAGGAAGCTAGAAGGGAATGTCATCTTCCTCAATGCTGACCAATTCTTTCGCCGCTGGCGCGGCCTTCTTGCCACGGCTCGGCGTTGTGCTTAGCTTTGTTGCCGTAGCGCCCAGCGCCTTGGCAATCGCTTGTTTCTTCTCCGCTGGACTTTCGTTGGGAATGCCTTGCGTCGTCGTCGTGCTGGCGCTGACCGTTACATTGTTCGTCTCGACGACATCATTGCGTTGACCCAGGAATTGCAAATCAAGCGCCGTGACTTCGGGACTAATACGCGTGTGACCTTCGCGGTCAACGTATTCCTCCAGTCGCAACCGGCCTTCGACATACACCTGACGACCTTTGCTCAGATACTCATTCGCTAACTCGGCCTGCCGGCCCCAGACGGTCACACGAAACCAGGTCGTCGTTTCTTCCGGTTCACCTTGCGCATTTTTGCGCCGTTCCGTCGTGGCGACCGAAAACTTGCACACGGCATTGCCTTGCGGCGTGTGTTTCAATTCAGGGTCGCGCCCCAAATAACCAACGATGGTGATTTTGTTGAATGACATTTCGCACCTCACTTGGTAAACGCTGTCAACCTAAATACCGCGGCAGCGCCGATTGTCTTTCACCGCGCTCGCTTGCGGCGTCTCACTGTTTCACTGACAGAACAGACTTATACGCCTGTCTTGTTTTTGTGTCAACAGTGAAACGCAAGTTTTTTGCAGTTTTTTTCGTGTGTGGGGAAAGAGGCGGGTTACGGGCAAAGAAAAAGGCACGTGCGAGTTGTTTGTGATTCACGCGTGCCCTAATTTGACAGGCTTATTTGCTCAGAGCTAATCCCAATCGCCGAGTTTGATGCGTTTCTTGATTTTGCGTTTGACCAAGTCACGCTTCAGTGCGCTGATGTAGTCCAGGAAGAGCTTGCCATAAAGATGGTCTGTTTCGTGTAAGACACAGCGAGCCTCCAGATCCTCGACTTGCATCGTGAATTCCTGGCCGTGAATGTCTTGCGCTGTGACGGTCACGATGCGCGGGAGTTCGACCTCGAAGTAAATATCGGGGAAGCTCAAACAGCCTTCGTCGCCGACCTGTGTCTCTTTAGTTTCGACGATGCGCGGATTGATCAGCGCGTAGCGGCGCTGGGGATCACGGTTGCTGCCGCTGCAATCCATCACAAACAGTTTGATGGATTCACCCACTTGAGGCGCGGCCAGCCCACAGCCTTTTTCCTCGTACATTGTCTCGAACATGTTCTCGACCAATGCGGCCAGCTTGCCATCGAATTCGGTAATCAGCTTGCCTTCCTGTTGCAGCACGGGATCGCCATATTTCACAACTTTCAACATCATATAGCCTTACTCACCTCAATTCTCACGATCTTCGGGAAGATCAATTGAAGCAAAAGAAAACGGCGTTTGCAACCAGGCCCTAGTATTCGAGCAATTGCTGCTGATAGCTCTCGAAATTCCGTCTCATCTCGCGCAACGAATCACCGCCGAACTTTTCGCGCAGCGCTTGCGCCAGCACAATCGCCACCATCGCTTCGCCAATCACGCCCGCCGCTGGCACCGCCGTCACGTCCGAACGCTCGAAGTCGGCTTCCAGCACCTCCTTGGTGTCAATGTGGATGCTCTTGAGCCGTTTGCGTAGCGTGGCGATTGGTTTCAGGTAACCGCGCACACGCAACTCCTGCCCATTGGTCATGCCGCCTTCCAAGCCGCCCGCACGGTTGGAGCTGCGGCTAAAGGTGCGCGTCGCGCTATCATAAGTAATCTCGTCATGCACTTGCGAGCCGGGTTTGAAGGCATTGGCGACGCCTTCGCCCAACTCGACGGCTTTGACAGCGTGGATGGACATCACGGCCTGGGCCAGTTGCCCGTCCAGCTTGGCCGTCCAACTCGTATGCGAACCGAGGCCCGGCACACAGCCTTGCGCTACGACTTCAAACAGTCCGCCCAGCGTGTCGCCCTCTTCGACCCCGGCCAGATCAATGCGCGCGACCATGCGCGCTTCGGCCTCTTTGTCTACGCAACGCAACACCGTGTCATCATACAGCGCTTGAATCTCGGCGAAGCTGGCGTCGGGTTGTGCGCTTTCAATTTCGCCCAAGCGGATCACGTGGCTGGCGAGTTCAACGCCGAATTCGTGCAGCAACTGTTTGGCGAGTGCGCCGACAGCCACGCGCATGGTCGTTTCGCGCGCGCTGGCGCGTTCGAGAATGTCGCGCAAATCGCGCCGGTCGTATTTCATCCCGCCGACCAAATCGGCGTGGCCGGGACGCGGGCGAATGACTTTGCGGTCTCTTCCGGGTGTTCCTTGGGCGAGTAGGCCTTCCGGCTTCTCCACCGCCATTACGTCCGTCCAGTTTTTGAAATCGCGATTCTCGACGAGCAATGCGATAGGGCCGCCCAACGCTTCACCATGGCGCACGCCCGCCAGGATTTGCACGGTGTCGGTTTCGATTTTCATGCGGCCACCGCGTCCGTAACCTTGTTGCCGCCGCCACAATTCGTGGTTGATGTAATCCAGCCGGAGGGGCAAGCCGGCGGGCAAGCCTTCGACAGTCGCAACCAAAGCAGGGCCGTGCGATTCGCCCGAAGTAGTAAAAGAGAAATTCATAGCGTTGGTCTTTTCAGTGTTTATTGTTGCAGCTTCGTGACAGGCACGAAGTATAGAAGTGCCGCCAGCAATGGGCAAATAAACGAAATTGATGTCGTGCCGCTGCGCGCTGCTTTGAATCGTTTCGCCGTAGCAGGCATAATCCACCCTCATTTCCAACCTTTAATCAACAATTTGAGAAGGACACACTCTGTGATGCAATCACCGTTTGCGTACATCGAACAAGCGCCACCCGATCCGATCATCGGGCTGACCGAAGCGTTTAACCAGGACGCCAACCCCGCCAAGGTCAACCTGGGCGTCGGCGTTTATCAGGATGCCACTGGCAAGGTGCCCGTGCTGCGCGTCGTGCGCGAAGCCGAGGCGCGTTATTACGAGCAAGAGGCGACCAAGAGCTACCTGCCGATTGACGGGCTGGTGGCTTACAACAAGGAAGTACAGAAGCTGCTCTTTGGCCCGGACTCGCAAGTCATCGCCGAAGGGCGCGCGGTGACGGTGCAGGGCTTGGGCGGCACGGGCAGTCTGAAAATCGGCGCGGATTTCTTGCGGCGCTTTTTGCCCGACGCGCAAATCTGGATTAGCAGCCCGAGTTGGGAAAACCACCAGATGCTGTTTGAGACCGCCGGGTTCAAGGTGAACAGCTATCCCTATTACGACGCCGAAACGCACGGGCTGAATTTCAACAGCATGCTCGAAACGTTGAAGACGCTGCCCGCGCAAAGCATCGTCGTGTTGCACGCCTGTTGCCACAATCCGACGGGCGTGGATTTGAACAATGAGCAGTGGGCGCTAGTGCTTGATGTCGTCAAACAGCGCGCGCTGGTGCCGTTTCTGGATTTCGCCTATCAGGGTTTTGGTGAGAGCCTGGCAGCCGACGCGTTTGCCGTGCGGGCCTTTGCCGAGGCGGGCATCCAGTGTTTGATTGCCAGTTCGTTCTCGAAATCGTTTGGACTATACCGCGAACGTGTCGGCGCGTTGACCCTCCTGACCGAATCGGGCGCGGAAGCGAAGCACGTGCTGAGTCAGGTCAAACGCGTGATCCGCACGAATTATTCCAGCCCGCCTTCGCACGGCGCGCAGATCGTGGCACTGGTGTTGAGCGATCCCGTCTTGCGTGGACAATGGGAAGCCGAGTTGACCGAGATGCGCGAACGCATCCAGCAAATGCGCGACAAGTTTGTGGCGATGCTGCGCGAGAAGGGTATTGAGCAGGATTTCGGCTTCATTCAACAGCAACGCGGCATGTTTTCGTATTCGGGCTTGAATCCCGAACAGGTCAAGACGCTGCGCGAAAGGAACAGCCTTTATATTGTCGGCAGCGGGCGCATTTGTGTGGCGGCGCTGAACGACCACAACATTGGCGGCATCTGCGAAGCGATTGCTGAGGTGCTGTAGCGGAATTGCAAACCGAATGCGCCGCCAAGAGAGAGGCTCATTTGCTCCGTCTTGCCGGGAATCGGCCGCCTCACTTCAATTTCAACAGCCAAATGTCGGCGTCGCTGCTAACCTCGGTGAAATAGATTTGCCGGTTATTGCGTGAGATGGCTTGAGTGCCAATTTGATTAGGCTGTTTGAGGGCATGAATTTGTTGCGGTTTTTGGCCCGTGCGGTCGAATAGGTAAAGCGCATTCCCTTCCTTAAAAAGCAACCGCCGACTGTCATTTAGCCAAACGGGGTAGCTGCCTAAATCAGTGAGCCGTTCATAACGCTGCTGGGCGACGGAATAAACGACAATGCCGCGCCGTTGCTGTTCTGGCAGGGGCGGCTGCCAGCCCGCCAGAGACTGACCATTCGGCGACCACTCCCAAGGTAAAAATCCTGGCACAGGCTGGCCCGGCAACACTTGCGGCGTTTGCGCAGCGCCTGGCCGGTCGGCGTCAATGACGTAAGAATTGACGTTGCGGATTTGATAAAGCAGCTTGCGGCTATCGGGCGACCAGACCGGTGCGATCACTTCCTTGCCCGGCTCATCAGTCATTTGCGCCAGACCGGAGCCATCGGGCCTGACTTTCCAGATTTCATATTTGCCACTACGATCCGAAATAAAAGCGATCCAGCGACCGTCCGGCGACCAGCGCGGCATGATGTCCTGGGCGGCGTCATCGGTGAGCCGTTGTAAGGGCGCGCCTGAGAGACTGGCCGTGAAAAGGTCTTGCTGCGGTTCGCCGCGAGTCAAATACACAAAACTCTTTTCATCGGGCACCAGCGAGAAGAGCGCGTAGCGTTTCAAGCCTTGCGTCAACGGTGTGGCCGCGCCGTTCACCCGGCCTTTGACCGGGTCGAAACCGATTTGCCAGAGGTTTTCGCTGCGCGTGGATTGACCGTAAACCAGCGTGCTGCCGTTGCGGGCAAAGCTGACATATTGGCAATTGTTCGACGGCAACGTTGCCGGTTCGAGCGCGCCCCACAAACGGCCCGTGCTTTCGTCAAGCGCCACGCGCCAGAGATTCATCTCACCGCCGCGATTGCTCAGAAAGTACAGGTACGCGCCATCGGGCGACCAGACCGGGTTCCAGTCAATGAAGGCGTCATCGGTCACCGGTGTTGGTTCGCCCCCGCTGGCGGCGACCGTCCAGATGTCGCGGTGGCCGCCTTTCTGTTCGCCCCAAAAGGCGAGGCGCTGG
Organism: Acidobacteriota bacterium; assembly: GCA_016196035.1. Lineage (NCBI taxonomy): Bacteria > Pseudomonadati > Acidobacteriota > Acidobacteriota bacterium. The sequence goes on from JACPYM010000060.1 coordinate 58,306, forward strand.
CCGTGTGGCGACCAATTGGGTTGCACGGCGTCGTGCGCGCTAATCACGCGGCTTGCGTGGGTTGTCAGGTTGACGGCCCACAGGCGGCTGGCGCTGGGATAGGTGTTGCGACCTTCGTAATCCCAGATGTTGTCATCGGCCAGCGCCACCTCGCGTCCGTCGGGCGACCAGGCGGGGTTGAAGCCAGTGTTGCTCAGTTGCGTGACGTTGCCGCCATCGCTATTCATCACGAAAATGCCGCCGCCATTGCGATTGGAGCGAAACGCGATCTGCGTGCCGTCAGGCGAGTAAGCTGGTTGGAGTTCAACGCTCGCCGTGCCCTCGGTCAGATTGGTTGCCGTGCGCGCGTTGGCGGCTTGGCGGTAAATATCCCAATTCCCATTGTGACGGCTGGCAAAAACGACGCTTTGGCCATCGGGCGCGAGGCTGGGGTAAAGCTCTTGGCCGGGCATATCCGTCAGCTTACGCGCGTCGGCGGAGTTGAAGGCCAGCCGCGCAGCTTGAGTTGCACGGCGCGTTTGCCAAAGCCCGAAACCAAGCAGACCCAGCAATGCCAACGCCGCCGCCCAGGCTGCCTGTTTGCGCCAGCGTGAGGCGGGCCTGCCTTGCAATGATTGTTCAAACTGTTCAAGCGCGCCGCGCAACTCTGCCGCGCTCTGGTAACGCCGATCAGGCTCTTTGGCCAACGCGCGCGCCACGATGCGTGCCAGGGCCGGGTCGGGCAGGCAGGTCAAATCCGCTTCGCCGTGCAGGATGGCTTGGCTGCGCGCGGCCTCGTTGCTGCCCGTGAATGGACGTGTGCCGGTGAGCAACTCATATAGCACGACGCCCAGGCTGAAGATGTCCGTGCGCGCATCCAGTTCTGCGCGGCGCGCCTGTTCGGGGGACAGATAAGCGAGCGTGCCCAGCAACACTGCGGGGTCTGTGAGGGATTGGAGATTGGGGATTGGAGATTGGGGATTGGAGATTGGGGATTGGAGATTGGGGATTGGGGATTGGGGATTTGGGATTGGAGATTGGGGATTGGAGCTTGGAGGTTGGAGATTGGGGATCGGAAATTGGGGGTGAGCTTTCATCTGTAGCCCGTCATCCGCCAACTTCACTCTGTCATCTCCAATCCCCAATCTCCAAGCTCCAAGCTCCGATCCCGCAGGTTTTGCCAGGCCGAAATCGAGCACTTTGACCAAACCGTCCGGGCGAACCATCACATTCTCTGGCTTGATGTCGCGGTGGATGATGCCGGCGGTGTGCGCGGCGCCGAGGGCGTCGGCAATCTGTCCGGCGATCTTCACACTTTCGCGCCAGGGCAGGCGGCCAGCCGCCAGTTTTTGCCGCAGCGTCTGGCCCGCGATGTGTTCGGCGGCGATGAAATGCGTCCCGGCGTCTTCGCCGATTTCATAAATCGTGAGGATGTTGGGATGGTTGAGCGCCGAGATCGCGCGCGCTTCACGCGTGAAGCGTTGTACCCACGCAGCGTCCTGGCCGAATTGCGCGGGCAACAGCTTCAGCGCAATCTGGCGTTCCAGCCGGGGGTCATGCGCCAAGTAGACCTCGCCCATCCCGCCGGTACCCAGGACTGACAAGATTTCGTAATGTGCCACGCGCTGACCCGGTGCGCGTGGCGTCGTGGCCGTCAGGCCGAAGCTGTCAGCGGCGGGTGTTTCCAGAAAGCTATTGGCTGCCTGAAAGGAGGCGAGCAGCTTTTCGACTTCTTGTTGTAACTGCGGGTCAGCGGCGCAGGCCTGGCTGACAAAGGCGGCGCGCGCACTGGCCGGACGTTCGAGCGCGGCTTGGAAAAGGGTTTCAAGTTGTTGCCAGTGGTCGGTGGTCATTTGTGTGGGATGAGGGGTGAAAAAAAAGAGGCATTTGAATTGGCTTCACCCCTCATCCCTCTATCATTCGCGGTTGAGCAATTGATAAAGCCACGCCTTGGCCATGTTCCAATCGCGGATAACGGTTTGCGGCGAAATGTCCAGCACCTGCGCCGTCTCCTCGACACTCAGTCCGCCAAAGTAGCGCAATTCGACGACGCGGCTTTTGCGCTCATCCAACGCCGCCAGACTTTGCAAGGCATCATCGAGTGCGACCACTTCGGCGGCGCGTGCTTGACCGTAATTCAGCGCTTCATCCAATGAAAGTTTGACCGCGCCGCCGCCACGTTTGGCGCGCTGGTTGGCTTTGGCGTGGTCTACCAAAATGCGCCGCATCATCTGGGCCGCGACGCCGAAAAAGTGCGCGCGGTTTTGCCATTCGACCTGCGTTTGATCAATCAGTCGCAAGTACGCCTCGTGCACCAGCGCCGTCGGTTGCAGCGTATGACCGGGGTCTTCCGTCCGCAAATAGCGCGCCGCCATTTGACGCAATTCCTGATAGACCGCCGGAATCAGCCGCTCCAACGCAGCCGCATCGCCCGTGCGCCAGGCGCGTAATTGGTCGGTGATCTGATTGGGTGCGATCAGTTCCATCTTGCAGGTGGCAGCGTAACGGGGGAGGACGCAAAAAAATTCTCAGGCGTTGGGAGTTTTTACGCCCGTTTGTCGCGTTATTCAACAGCCGCAAAAAATCCGGCTTCCGGGAAGCGCAAGTGCCGGTCACCGTTTATCGCAATTAAGTTTTGCGGGCTTTGGTTGGGTTTTGTCGGGAAGGACATTGTGAGATGGCAGGAATACATTTGAAACCGGAGCGGGCTGACGCCAATCTGCCGAATTGCTTGAGCCAATTTGCGCTCTGGCGCGATCTGGCGGCGGCGGATTTGCGCCAGGTCAGTGAGCGGTTGCATAGCAAGATATTCCCCGCCAGCACACCGCTGATGAGCGCCGAACAGCCGGGCGAGGTTGTCTACTTCATCGCCAGCGGCACGGTCAAAGTCCACGTCGAACAGCCGGATGGCCGGGACGTGCTGATCGCGATCCTCGGCCCCGGTGAAATCGTCGGCGAACTCAGCGTGTTGGATTGCGCGTTACGCTCTGCCAGCGTGCTGACACTGGAAGCGTCCCAGTTGCTCTGGGCTGATGCCGCGACGTTCAAGCGCTGGTTGAGAACCATGCCGCCGTTGGCCCACAACCTGGCGGCAATCCTGGCGGCGCGCTTGCGCCAGGCTAACGAACAGATTCAAACGCTGGCCGCGCTCGATACCGAAGGCCGCGTCGCGCACCAACTGGTCGCCTTTGCCGAAAAGTACGGCCAGCCGCGCCCGGACAATGCGATCTACATCCCGATTCGCCTGACCCAGAGCGACATCGCCGCGCTGGTGGGCGCGACGCGCGAACACACGAATAAGATTTTGGTGTCATACAAAGAGCGCGGCTACCTCTCGACCAACCAGCAATATCATTTCACGCTGCACAATCCGCGCGCGCTGGCGCAACGCTGTTGAAGCTTGGCAAAGGTAGGCGGCGAGCGGCCGGCTGACGAGCAGCAGAGTTCGTCCGCCGGCCTTTTCGTTTTTTGCGCCGCCGCTTGCCGCTGTAAGCGATCTTGCAGCCGCGCTGTAAGCACTCTCGCAGCCGAATTCCTGCCACCCGCTTATCGTTCCGTCAACGCACAACGAGATTGCCACGGCGGCAGTCTTCACCCGAAACAAAGACGAATGAAAAGGAGAGCGGAAATGAAACAACTGAATTTGAAAGCGGCGCTAAACAACCATCACGGCCGGCGACTGAGCTTGATGCTCAGCTTGATGCTGGCGCTGACCGACGCGGCGTATGGCCCGCGCGGCCTGAGCAATTTGACCATCCAAGCCACCGGCAGCGCGGCGGCCTGTGCCAACGTGTGCACCAACAGCCAGATGATCATCGGCTGTGACGACCGCGTGCAGAAAGCGGCCAACGTGAACGGTGCGGCCACCTCGCCCTGGCGGCACATCGGGCGGCTGTCGAACGGTTGCACCGGCACGCTGATCGCCGACCGCTGGGTGTTGACGGCGGCGCATTGCGTGGCGAATCAGGCCGGCAACCCCATCGGCTTTTCATTGGCGCAATCCGCCAACTCCAATTGCGGGCGCCCATACGGGACGGTTTATGGCATGGCCGCTTACATCCCGACGGCGTATGCGGGGACCAATTCGCAAACCGACCGCTCGTTTGATTACGCCATGATCAAGCTGGCCGCGCCGATTCCCGGCGCGACGCCGATGGCGTTTGATTACCTGTCGTGGAATACCGTGTCACCCCTGGGCAAATACTCGATCGGTTATCCGAGCGTCACCAAACCCACCGGCACAGTGTGGAGCACAGGCACGAGCGAGTTCGGCCCCAGCCCCAACCGTTGGCTCGACAACGGCGCAAGCGGCTTGCTGGAATTGGACACCGACGGCGAAGGCGGCCAGAGCGGTTCGCCGGTGTACGTGATTCACAACAACGTGCGCAAAGTCATCGCCGTGCTGATCGGCAGCCCGGTCAGCGCCTGTCAGGACGGCCACATCTGGGCCTCGCGGCTCACCTCGGGCGCGGTCGAACACCTTCAAAACAAAATGGCCCCGAATGTGCTCGACTTTTTCTGGCAAGAGATTGATCTGAATTACCTGAACGCCGTGCCGCCGCCGAACTGCCAATAATGATCCCGCGTGGACAAGCAAGGAGAGACCGACATGAAACCGTTCCTGATGACCAGCACGATCACGCTGTTATTGGCGCTGCTGACGCTGAGCGCCGCCGCGCAAACGAATCCGCAAGCCGGCGGCGAGACTCAAGCGCTGGCGCTCGAAGTAAAAAAACTGCGGCTGGAACTGCTGCAACAGAAACTCGAATTTCAGGATTGGAAGATTGCGCAACTCAACCGCGAATTGCGCCAGGCCCAAACCGAGCAACAACGGCTGGAAGAGGAAGAGCGCGCCATCCAGCAAGAACTGAGCGCGCTCGAACAACAACTGGCGCAGCACCCGCCCGCCGGCAATGGGCGGGTCAGCGAAGAGGAAGCCGTCAAAACCGATTTGCACCAAAACCGCTGGCCCAAGCTGCGCGCCCGTCAACAACCGGTGTTGCAAATGCTGGCCGAATTGAGCGGCCAGTTGGAACGCGAGCAAGCGGCCCAACGCCAGTTGGCCGAACAGGCGCAACGGCTCAACGCCGAGTTGCGCCGCATTACGCAATGACCGTTGCGCTAGGTAATGCCAGGTAATGACGAATACGCATCCAGCGTGAATGAAACACGGCGCAAGGCTTTGCTCTTGCGCCGTGTTTCATTTGCGCGGGAAGTTTCGCGTTTGGCTTGGCGGCGCGGCGTCACGGCGCGTGCGTCAAGCGCTGTAAGCAATCTTGCAGCCGACTTGTAAGCAACCTCGCTGCCCACGAGGCGCACTGCCGTTACCTTGTCAGCCTCGGAGAGAGAAACCAACACTTGCAGTGCCGCGCGGAAACGGGCGTGACCGGGTTCAGGCGCACTGCTTCATCGAAAAAGGAGACGCAAAAATGCAATTCACCAATCGTCGCAACCAGAGGTTTTGGATTATCACCGCCTGCGCGTTTTGCACGCTGGTGTTCAGCGCCGCCACCTTCTTCCCCGCGTTGACCGGCAGCGCGGCAGGCCTGGCCGCGCCTGGCAGCGCCGCGCCTGGCAACGAGCAAACTATTTTGCAATTGCAGACGCTTGATCCAACTACCGGTGCGCTACTTTCAACGAGCGTGACGAATCACCAGGGTTCTTTCACCGGTTACAATTTTGTGCGCCAATACGCTTACGGCAGCCAGGCCTTCCTGTTGCTGTTGGACGGGAACAAAGGCAAGGCGACGATTCAGAAACTGGACGCCAACGCGCAACTCACCGGCACGCCGTGGCTCACCTTTGGGCACAGCGAATTGCTGTGCACGGCGGCTGACGTGGTGACGTTGAGCGGCTTCAGCTTTCTGGTTACGCACGATGCCTACACCGGCACAGTGCGGCGTTTTCTGCTGCACCCCAACGGCTCATTAAACCTCGACCCCGCCAAGGAATTCACCGAGCTAAAGCTGAAAGACAAAAATGTTTTCAGCGCTTACGTCTATCAAAACAGTGTCAGCTACTTCGCCCTGGACACCTGGACGGGCGCGGCGGTGGTCTACGACTTGAACGGTCAGAATGTCGCTGAGCAAACCTATTCGCGCGGCTGGACGAGTGTGGATCATCTGACTTACGGCGCGACCACGTACCGCCTGTTTTACAAAGCCGCAGGCGATCCGCAGAAAAGCGCGAGCGAGGAAGTGATCGCGACCGACAAGAAAAACCGGTTTGTCATTCAGAAACTGACCGGCAACGGGATGGCCGGCGACAACACCTACGAAGGTTTCAGCAACGGTGAATGGTCAACCGTGCGCTTCCTGCGCACCTACACCGCAGCCGGCCACGTCAAGTACTCCATCTTCCGCTACAACCACGAAAACGGGAATTACCTGGTCACCGATTTCAATCCCCAGACCGGCGTGCCGTTGTTCATCGTCACGGCCCAAGACAATCTGGGCGCGCGCTGGACGGACATCGAACCGTACAGCGTTTATCCGCCGCAAGTGCGTCTGTTCACCCTGACCAGCGATAACGCCGCGCCCTTTACCGCCGCCGAAGTCGAAAAGATGGGGCTGGCGATTCATAATGAATTGTTAGGCAAAGCCGTCGGGTATCAATTTATGGTGGCGCAAGCGGGGCGCGTGATTTACAGCCGCGCCGGGGGCTTCACGCGCCTTTCCAACGGCCCGCTGGTGCCGAATGTGCCGCTGCCGATGGGCATCCGCAGCTCGCATAGCCTGGGCAGCGTCAGCAAGATGATGACGGCCATGACGATCCTGCGGCTGGCCGATCAGGGCAAGCTCGATCTTTACGCGCCCATCGCTGATTACCTGGCAGATGGCGACTATCCCACCATCTGCCGCTACGGCGGCCTCGAAAATCTGCCGCAGTGCTGGGTCAAGCGGACGAAGGTGATCGAATTGCTCAAACATACGTCGGGCATGACGAAAGCCAACAGCGGCTGTACGACCAAAACGGGCGAGTTCGATGACATCACGCCGCCGCAGGTGGATTGCAGGAACTTCTTTTCGGCGACGCCGGACAGCCTGCCCTGCGATCCGCTGAATGGTTGCAAGTGGAGTTACAACAACGCCAACTTCTCCGCCTTGCGCAAAATCATCGAGTTCGTCATCAATGCGGACAAAGGCGCGGGCACGGTCCAGAGCAGCCAGGACATTGTCAAAGAGACCAAGTCGTTGTGGGCCGACAGCATCCGGCTGAGCGGGTTGACGTGTAAATACAACCCCTACGCCCATTATTTTGGGCCGTGCAATGGCAATGGGCCGTGTTACGGCTTCAATGGGAAAGCCTGGTTTCAGAAGGACCCGCCCTCGCCATTGTGGGACGAAGGTTGCGGCGCGGGTGGCTGGTCGGCGTCCTCGCGCGAGATGGTCGAATTCCTATTCGCCATTCGCTACCGGCGGATTTTCTCAGCGGCGAACAATGCCTGGCTCAGCGACTTGTTGCTCAGCACCGACCTGGCGGATTCTTCCGGCAACCCAGGCACAGCGGGTCTCTCGTGGGGCGCTCCGTGGGCCGCCCAAAGCGGCGGCGAAAAGAGTCTGGGGAAAGACGGGGATGTTTCAAACAGCGCGGGTTTGCATAACTACCTCACCAGGCTACCCGACAATTGCGACGCCGTGCTGCTGGTCAACACTAGCCCCGGTGATGCCGAGAACTTGCTGAGAGGCGCTTACAAATATGGCAAGGGGTACACCCATACGCTGCCGAATTATTGAGGCCGCGCCCGCCAGCGCGGAAAACGCCCGAAGTTGACGAGCGTCGGCGCGGATTACCGCACTGGCGCTCTGCGCTATTGCGGGAGGCAGCGCGCCAGCTTTGTCTTTCGCCGCGTTTCATTCTTCGAGCCTTCTCCCAGCCCGGGATTTCAAGTAGCGGGGAAGTCAGGTGGGAGGTGTCAGTAGCTGACGCGCGGGCTACTGACACCTCCCACCTGATTCGCCTCTAACTCGATTTATCCACTACCGAAATCCGCGGCTTTCCGTCGCGAAATCTTTCAGCCTGGACGTGGAGGCGAATGCGAAAGCGATGCACATTCAGTGCATCGCGGTTTAGTTACTCGCATGCAAAAATTGACGCCTACCAGCTCAGATTGCCTGCATTGACCCTGCGCTTGCCTGTGTGTTATTTCCTAAACGTCTTGCAGCGGCGGCGCAAGGCTGCCAGCCGTTGGGCAGTCATTCATTGTGGTCACCGAAATCCAAGTTCAGTCCGAGTAACAGCGGGGAAGAAGCCCTTGGCGCGCCGGAGTTGAGGTGCGTCAACACAAGCTTCAAAGCCTAAGCATCGAAGGGATATTTTATGCAACGCAAAGTTTTCTTATGGAGTCTGGTCTTGACGCTGTTGGTGGGGTTGGGGGCTTTTGCGAGCCTGTTGCGCAAAGGCACTGCCAACAGCACGACGCGGTTGTTGAAACAAGGTCAATTCACCATCTCAGTCACGCCGGTCGGCCCGACGCAGGAGATGATGGATGAGGCGGTGAACGCGATCAACGCCGACCCGCTAGGGCAAAAATACCTGGCGGGGAATCGCGTGCGGCAACTTTCGTTTGAGGTGCTCGACCCGTTGCCGCGTTCGTTGGCGGGGCCGCGTTTCAGTGTGACCTTTTATGATTACACCAACAACCAGCATATTGTTGCCGAGGGCACCTTTGGCACGACGCGCGGCATTACTTTCAGCACGCCTGACTGGCAGCCTTTGCCCAGCGAAGAGGAATTTTTTGCCGCCAGTGAGATCGTCAAACGCAGCGCGCTCTTTTCCGCCGCCGCCCGGCGCGGGGCCTTGCGCTTTTACCGCCCGATGCCGCCGCTGTTGGCTGAAGACCTGGGCGTCAAGGCTGAGCGCACGTTGAATGTCGGCTTTCATTCCAGCGACGCCAACCTGCCGGGACAGATCGTCAGCGTCAATATGATTCGCGGCACGGTGCAAACGCATGCCAGTTATGCGCCACCGACCTCGTTGGCGACGCCGACCGCCTGCGGCCCGCCCGGCGCGGGGCAGGCCACGACGCCGCGCAACACCGCCGGACAATTTGATGTCGTGGTGAGCGCGGGCGCTACCGAAATCTGGCGCATGACGGCGGTGCGGCCTTCGGTCTCGTCGGGCACGCGCGCTTCGGGCGTCGAATTGCGCAATGTGCTTTATCGCGGCAAGACGCTGTTCAAACGCGCGCACGCGCCGATTCTGAACGTGCTCTATGACGGCAACGCCTGCGGCCCGTACCGCGATTGGCAATGGCAGGAAGGCATGTTTGCCGCCACCGGCACAGATGTGGCGACGGGCTTCCGGCTGTGCACTACGCCGCCGCAAACGATGCTCGATAACGGCACTGATACGGGCAACTTTCGCGGTGTGGCGCTGTATCAGGATGGCAACGAAGTCGTTTTGGTCAGCGAGTTGGAAGCCGGTTGGTACCGCTACATCACGCGCTGGCATTTCGGCCTGGACGGCACCGTGCGGCCCGAATTCGGCTTTGATGGCGTAGACAATTCGTGCGTGTGCAACCTTCATCATCACCACGTGTATTGGCGTTTTGACATTGACGTCGCCGAAGCGGGCAAGAACCGCATCACGCAATACGACACGGCCTTTTTCGGCACGCCGGTGCTGGTCGAAGGCAAAGCGTTCCGCGATTACGAACGCAACCGTCACTGGATGATCGAAAACGTCAACACCGGCGACGCCTTCAACCTGTTTGCCGGGGACGCCGATGCGACGGCGGCGGGCGATACCTACGCCAAGTATGATTTGGTCTTCTTACGCTTCAAGAGCGGAGCGACCAATTTGACGAATGAATACGATGACGGTGTGAACACGACCGGGCCGAGCAATACGCAAGCCAATCTGGATCAATTCATCACTGGCGAGTCGTTGGACGGGCAGGACGTGGTGATCTGGTACGGCGCGCATTTCGATCACCTCGTCGGCCAACGCAAAGACGGCGAGTTGCCGGAAGGCAGCCATTCGGTGGGACCGACGTTCACACCGGTGCGCTGGTAGCAAAATCGCAAACTGCGGGCAGCAAGCGGAACGCCGGTAAGAACTCAGGCGGCCCGTTTGCTGCCCGCGCCTTTTGGGGGTCAAATGGACAGGCTGATTCAGCAAGACGAAAGTGGCGAATGATGATTGCGGTATTCGATCTTCCAACACAGTCTTGCTGTGCTGCGTCGTTTTGAAGGAGAGAAATCATGACTGCCGTAATGGAAATGCCTCTTCGCGTGAGAGTCAAAGCGGTTGCAGAAGACGCGCCCAAGCGCCGTTTCACCGTCGAAGAATATCACCGGATGATCGAAGCGGACGTGTTTGCCGAAAATGAACGAGTGGAATTGATCGAAGGGGAGGTACTGCAAATGGCCGCCAAAAGTTTGCGGCACGTCGCGGGCGTGCGCCGTGTGCACAAAGTGTTGAGCAAATTGCTGGGCGGCGCGGTGTTTATCTCTACCCAGGACCCGATTCAAATCGGCGCCGTCTCTGAACCGGAACCTGACTTAGTCATGGCCGTGCCGAGCGCGACTGAATACGAAGATCATCATCCCACGCCGCCGGAGATTTTGCTGATCGTCGAAGTCGCCGAAACCAGTGTGCAGGTAGATCGCCAGCGCAAGTTGCCGCTCTATGCGCAAGCCGGCATTCGCCAGTATTGCAGCCTGAATTTGCGCGGCGGCGAGTTGGAGGATTACCGCGACCCCACGCCCGAAGGGTATCGCAGCAAACGCAGCTACACGCTCAAACAAAGCTTCAATCTCGTGGCTTTTCCAAAAGTCAAAATCAAAGTTGCCGAACTGCTTCCGCGTACCTTTTAGTTCGCCAACTCTATTACAGGGGAGCCGCGCGCTGCGGCTGAGAGTCCTGCACGGCAGGAGACCCTTTGAACCTGACACGGTTAGCACCGTCGTAGGGAGGAACCAAACCATGACCAACAACAACCATTCATCAGAATCGCAACTACCCAATTCACAACGCATCTACGTCAAAGGCGCACAGCCCGGCATCGCCGTCCCCTTCCGCGAAATCACTCAGAACATCACCAAGTCGTTCAACGGCGCAACCGAAGTCAACGAACCCGTCCGCGTCTATGACGTGAGCGGGCCGTGGGGCGACCCGTCGTTCAAGGGTGACGTGCGCGATGGGCTGCCCGCGTTGCGCCGCCACTGGATCATCGCGCGCAACGACGTAGAGGAATACGAAGGCCGCCCGCTGCGCCCCGAAGACAACGGTTATCGTTCGGCACAAGAGGCCGAATACGCCGCGCAAAAAACCAAAGGCAAGCTCGAAGCGTTTCCAGGCTTGCGTCGCCAACCGCTGCGCGCCAAGGCCGGATGCAACGTCACGCAAATGCATTATGCGCGCAAAGGCATCATCACGCCGGAGATGGAATACATCGCCATCCGCGAAAACATGGGGCGTGAAGCCGCGTTCGCAGCGTTAAGCAACGGCGATCGCAGTCAGCTTAACTTTCAGCACCAAGGCGAGTCGTTCGGCGCGAGCATTCCGCCATTCGTCACGCCCGAATTCGTCCGCGCTGAAGTCGCACGCGGACGCGCGATCATCCCGGCCAACATCAATCATCCCGAAGCCGAACCGATGGCGATTGGGCGCAACTTTCTGGTCAAGATCAATGCCAACATCGGCAACAGCGCCGTGGCTTCGAGCATTGAAGAAGAAGTCGAGAAGATGCGCTGGTCAACCAAGTGGGGTGCCGACACGGTGATGGATTTGTCTACGGGCAAGAACATCCACGCCACGCGCGAGTGGATCATCCGCAACGCGCCCGTACCCATCGGCACGGTGCCGATTTATCAAGCCCTCGAAAAAGTGAATGGCAAGGCCGAAGACCTCACGTGGGAAATATACCGCGACACGTTGATCGAACAGGCCGAGCAAGGCGTAGACTATTTCACCATCCACGCCGGCGTGCGATTGCCTTACATCCCGCTAACGGCCAAGCGTATGACGGGCATCGTCTCGCGCGGCGGTTCGATCATGGCCAAATGGTGTCTGGCGCATCACGAAGAAAGTTTTCTTTACACGCACTTCCGCGAGATTTGCGAAATCATGCGGGCTTACGACGTGAGCTTTTCGTTGGGCGACGGCTTGCGGCCCGGCTCGAACGCCGACGCCAACGACGCAGCCCAATTCGCCGAACTCGAAACGCTCGGCGAACTCACGCGTATCGCCTGGGAAATGGATTGCCAAACCATGATCGAAGGCCCCGGCCACGTGCCCATGCATCTCGTCAAAGAGAACATGGACAAGCAACTCAAGGAATGCCACGAAGCGCCGTTTTATACGCTGGGGCCGTTGACGACCGACATCGCGCCCGGTTACGACCACATCACGTCGGCCATCGGCGCGGCGATGATCGGCTGGTTCGGTACGGCGATGCTTTGTTACGTCACGCCCAAAGAACATCTGGGCTTGCCCGACAAAAAGGATGTGAAAGACGGCGTGATTACCTACAAGATCGCCGCCCACGCCGCCGACCTCGCCAAAGGCCACCCCGGCGCGCAATACCGCGACAACGCCATCAGCAAAGCCCGGTTTGAATTCCGCTGGGAAGATCAATTCAATTTGTCACTCGACCCGGATACCGCGCGCGAGTTCCACGACGAGACTTTGCCGCAGGAAGGCGCAAAGCAGGCGCATTTCTGTTCGATGTGCGGCCCGCATTTTTGTTCGATGAAGATCACGCAGGACGTGCGCGATTACGCGGCGCAGAAAGAGCTGGATGAACAAGCGGCGCTGGCGGCAGGGATGCAGGAAATGTCGGAGCAGTTTAAGCAGGCGGGGGCGGAGTTGTATGTCAAGACGTAATTGCTGTTGTCGTATAGTAGTGAGAATTGTGCAGCGGCCTGCTGCACAATTCTCTTTGTAAGCCAAAGGAGCCATCCAATGCCGAGCAAAAAGTCTGTGCGGCCCTGAGTTTTTTACAGGAAAAATAAATTTTCCTGCCCGTGTCGAATTCCGTATTACTGTTTCGTCTATAGGCCGAAGACGGGGCGGTAAAACCGCCTTCCTACTTTTTCAACATTCAGCAGGAGGACTACGAGATGCCGCAATACATGCTGGTTTCACATCACGGGACAGAATTGCCCGCAGGTTTTGAACTGACGCCGGAGATGATTCAGGGCGTGATCCGGAAATACAACGATTGGATTGCCAAGACGCAGCAAGCCGGCCATCTGGTCAGTTTGAACAAACTGAAGGATCGCGATCCGGGCCGCCATCTGACCGGCTTTGGCGACAAACAGGTCGTGACCGATGGGCCGTATGCCGAGACCAAAGAGGTGATCGGCGGTTACTGGATTATTACGGCGGCCAATTACGATGAAGCCGTGCGCATCGCCAGCGATTGCCCGACGCTCGAATTCGGCGGGCGCATCGAGGTGCGCGAGGTCGAAGATCTGTCGGCAATGAGTTAGCTTTCACCACGAAGACTTTCACCACGAAGAAACGAAGCGAACGAAGCGAGGGGAAGTGTGCTCTTGTGCTAACTTTGCATTCGGTCTTCCTTCTTCGCGTCCTTCGCTTCTTCGTGGTTCCATCCTGCAATGACGGACGTACTGAACAAAAACGTGCCGGGGCTCGTGGATCATCTCTTTCGCCATCAGGCGGGGCGGATGATTGCGACGCTGGTGCGCATTTTCGGCGCGCAACACATTGATTTGGCCGAAGAGGTCGTGCAGGAAGCGCTGTTGAAAGCCTTGCAACAATGGGCCTATCGCGGCGTGCCTGAAAACCCGACGGCCTGGCTGATTCAGGTGGCCAAGCATCGCGCGCTGGATGCGCTGCGCCACGAGAGTTCGTTGCAAGCCAAGGCGGACGAATTGACGCGCGCCTTTGCCGCACAAGCGACCCTGGCGAATCAGCAAGCCGTTGGCAATGAACTGCTCGACGATACGCTGGGCATGATGTTTATGGCCTGTCATCCGGCCTTGCCGCGCGAAGGGCGTGTTGCGTTGACGCTCAAAACCGTCGGCGGGTTTGGCACGAGCGAAATCGCGCGCGCCTTTCTGGCCAAAGAGCCGGCGATTGCACAACGGTTGGTGCGCGCCAAACGCCTGATTCGCGAAGAAGGCATCCGCTTTGAATTACCTGCCGCACGCGAGTTGTCGGCGCGGCTCGATTCGGTGTTGGAGGTTTTGTATCTGCTGTTCAATGAGGGCTACACCGCGCACGCGGGTGAGGATTTAGTGCGGGCGGATTTATGCGCGGAGGCCTTGCGGCTGTGCGCCTTGGTGGTGGGTCATCCGGCGACGCGGCAACCGAAAGCGCACGCGCTGTTGGCGTTGATCTTCTTTCACACGGCGCGCATGCCCGCGCGCGTGGGCGCAGGCGGCGAACTCTCGTTGTTGGCCGAACAGGATCGCACGCGCTGGGATCAGCGCTTGTTGGCGCAGGGCTTCATGCAATTGGAGCGCAGCGCGGCGGGCACGGAATTCAGCGAGTACCATTTGCAAGCAGCCATCGCGGCCTGTCACGCGGCGGCGGCGAGTTATGAATTGACCGACTGGGCCGAGATCGTGCGGCTTTATGATCTGTTGATGGGCTTGAATCCCTCGCCCGTGATCGCGCTGAACCGCGCGGTGGCGCTGGCGAAATGGCAGGGCGCTGAGGCTGGCTTGCGCGCCATCGAGGCTATCTGTGAGCATCCGGCTTTGCAGCATTACTACCTGTTGCCCGCCACATTGGGCGAGTTGTGGCGCGAGTTGGGCGAACCGGACAGGGCCGCAAGTTATTACCGGCAAGCCTTGCAGCAACCATGTTCCGAGCCGGAGCGCCGCTTTCTTACGCGCCAGTTGGCAGCGGTGCGGCGCGAGTAAGGCGCGCGGCCTTGCAGGAATGCAAACCGCGTGGGAAGCTCTGCCCCGCGCGAAGGGCCGCGCGCTGTACCAACGTGGCCAACTTGCCAAGTCCCAAGGCGGCAACAACCCGTGTTGACCGCAACCATTCAACAAGCTGTTGACCCCTGGCTGTAAAGGCCAAACACAAGGAGACCATCATGGCGAAGATCAATGTAGGAAGAGTGATTTTGGGCGGACTGGTGGCGGGTGTGGTGTTGAACATCGGCGAGGCGATCTTGAATCTGAAGGTGCTGGGTACGGTGCTGGAAGAGTTCAACAAGAAATTCAATCTGCCTGCGCCCAGCGGTGGATTCATTGCAACGATGACCGTGCTGATGTTTGTCTTCGGCATCGTGCTGGTGTTTGTTTACGCGGCGATTCGGCCACGCTTTGGCGCGGGCGTGAAAACCGCCGTCATCGCAGCCCTGCTCGTCTGGTTCCTGTCGTTCTTTTATTCGGCGTTTTTGAATACGGCGCTGGGCTTGTTTGGAACGGGGCCGTCGGTGGTGGCGATGAGCTGGGAACTGGCCGAAGCGGTGCTGGCGTCTCTCGCGGGCGCCTGGGTTTATCAAGAATCGGCGTAGCTGTTTGGCGCACCTGGCTAAGCGCGCTTAGCCAGGTGCGGATGTTTTGACGCACCGCAGAACAGGCGGTTGGAGGCGGATGCTCTGAGCGGCGCATGACCAACCGGCTGTCGAACTATTTCGCAATAGAGGAGTGCTTGTAATGAGAAGTTGGAAGATGACCTGGCTGTTGATGGTAACGCTGGCCGTAGCGGTTTGTGCTCAGGCGCAAACGTCGCCGAAAGCGGTGACCCCAGCGGAAAAAGTCGAAAGCAAAACACCGCAATTCGATTTGGAGCAATACCAATTCGCCATCCTCAAACGCGGGCCGCAATGGACGCCGGAACAAACGCCCGAAGTCGAAAAGCTGATGGCCGGGCACATGGCCAACATCCAAAAGATGGGCCGCCTGGGCAAGTTGATGGCCGCCGGGCCGCTGGGGAAAAACGAAGCCGGGCTGGCGGGCATTTTCGTGTTCAAAGCCGCTTCGCTGGATGAGGCCAAGGCGCTGGCGGCGGAAGACCCCGCGATCAAAGCCGGGCGGCTGGCGATTGATTTTTGCACCTGGTCTGCGCCGAAAGGATTGGGCGTGAAATTCAATGATGAGTATCGCAAAGACCCCAACACCAAGATCACGATGACCAACTATTACCTGGGGTTGTTGAAGAAAGGCGACAAGTGGACGGCGCAAGCCACACCGGAATTGCAGCAGTTGCAACTGGGCCATCTCTGGTACATCCGCCGCATGCTGGATGCGAAACAGTATTTGAGCGCAGGCCCTTTCAACGGCCACCCCGACGTGCTCGGCATCGTGGTCATCGCCACTGATAAACTTGAAACTGCCAAAGCTATTGCCGAAGCCGATCCGTCCGTAAAGAGCGGGCAACATCGCATGGAATATCTACAGTGGTATGTAGCGAAAGAGGTGTGGCCGTAAGGCAGCCGAAAAGGAGACTACGGAACAGACGGAAATAACAGAACACACAGAATTTCTTTTTGGCTGGTCAGTTCCGTTTGTTCCGTAATCTCTTTTTGCTGTGTAGCCAAAGCAGATTGCAAAAATGAGAGGAAGCTGGAAAACTCCGGCTTCCTCTCATTTTTTGATTCGATAGGACAAGCGCAAAACTATGGCAGCAACATACGATTTACGTGGAAAAGTGGCCGTCGTGACGGGCGCGGGGGCGGGCATCGGACGCGCCGCCGCGCTGGCCCTGGCGCGCAACGGGGCGGCGGTGGTGGTGCATTACTTCAACAATGGGCGTGGCGCCGCCGAAGTGGTCAATGAGATTCAGGCCATGCGGCGCAATGCCTGGCTGGTCAAAGCCGATGTGACCGAGCGCGGCCAGGTGACGCGGTTGATCGAAGAGTCGCTGCAAAACTTCGGGCGGCTGGATGTGCTGGTCAATAACGCGGGTTCGCCCATCAAATTGACACGCACCGAGGACATCACCGATGAAGTTTGGGACGGCGTGATTGACCTCAATCTGAAAGGCGCGTTTCTCTGCACGCAGGCCGCGCTGCCGCATTTCAAAAAACAGCAAAAGGGCCGCGTCATCAATGTCTCTGATTTGATCGCGGCGGGCAACGCCTATGGGCAGGCTTACGGAATGTTGCCTTACGAAGTCGCCAAGGCTGGCTTGAATGCGCTGACCAAATCCCTGGCGCGCGAACTCGGCCCCTATCAAGTGACGGTCAACGCCGTAGCGCCGGGCCTGATCTTCACGCCCTTTCACGACAGATTCTCGCGGCCCGAACGTTTGCAGCAGATCATCGAAGCCACGCCCTTGCGCCGCGCGGGCACGCCCGAAGAAGTCGCCGAGTTGATCGCCTTTCTCGCTTCGGATGAAGCCAGCTTTATTACGGGTGAAGTGTTTGGGATTGACGGCGGGCGCTGAATTCGACACAGAACGGGGAGCGTGAGTGAGCTGAGCTTTGGCGCTGGCGGCGCTCGCCCTATTGCTTACAATGCCAAGGTTCAGGTCGCTCACGCTCTCCGTACTGTTTTTGCACTTACTTGAAATTCACCCGCACCGTATTTGCCAACTTCCCATCCACGGTCAAGAACAGATCCAGATCACCGCGCCCTGCCAACGAACGCGGCACCTCGATGTTGACCTGATCCAACCCCACCAAATCGCCTTGCGCACTGGCATAATCAACCGCCAGGCGCGTCCCGCCGATGAAGGCTTGGGCGTTAGCGAGCGCCGAGCGTCCACGAATGCCCGTGCCAAAGAAAATGCAAAACGTGCGGTCGGTGGCCGCGCCGAAATCAATCGGGTTCGCCACATAACGATTGGTGGCGGAATCAAGCCGCGCAAAGAACGCCGCCGACTGCGGGCCGCTCGCGGGCACGCGCAAGGCATAGCCCGCCGCATAACCGCGCCCATTCGCTTCAAACGTGAACAAACCCGGCGCGACGGTGGCAATCGCCAGCGGGCCGCTGGCCACCGGGCCGCCGGCATTCGAGACGGTCACGAGCGCCTGCCCGTTGGCGGTGCCCGCCGGAATCAAATAGTTAATCTGGCCAATCCCTACAAAAAACAAAGGCGCCAGCCGCTCTACGTTATTGCTGTCGCGCACGCGCACCGAAACGCCGCCGAGCGTAGTCGGCAACGGCACTGAGGTGGCGACCGTCGTGCCTGTGGCCAAGTTCGAGCCGAAGGCCGCGCCGATGGTTTCGGGCGCCAGGCCGTCGGTGGCGAAACTGGCTGCTGAGACGGTGGCGAGCGGCCCCACCGCCGGAATCGTGACGAGCGCGCGAATCATAAAGTTGATGAAGCTGCTGCCCCCGGTCAATTGCAGATTGCCCTGATAGGTCACGCCGTTGTCGGTTGACGCATAGCCGCGATTGGCGAGCGGCGTGTTGCTGTCCGACCAGAAGAACGGCACCCCGGCTTCGTCGGGCTGTTGAAAGCCGACAAAGAAATCGCCCGAAGTGATGGTCGGCCCATTCGTGAGGGCAAAATCCACGAATTCGCCATTGCCGGACACCGGCGGAACCGCGACGGTTTGGTTGACCTGGTAAACCGGATTGCGCGGGTTGTCGGTGCCGCTGGCCGGGCGCGCAAACGCCAGCAGGCGAATCTGTTTGCCCACGACCGAGGGCGTAAGCTGGCGAAAGAAAACGCGGATGGTTTTGAGCGTGGCCGGATAGCGCGTCGGCGTCAGCCGGTTGACGATGATCACACTGGGTTGTCCGACGGGTTGGCCCTCGGTCGTGCCGTCGTCATATTTCAGTTCTTCGTCAGCGGTTTGCTGGGGGGCGGACTCTTTCGCGGGGTTTTCCTGGGCGCGGCTGGCAGCGCCGTAGGCCAGCAACAGTGCACAACAAAGGGCGGCAACGAACATTCGCATAGCATCCTCCTGAAAATTACCTTGGTGATTGAAGCGCGTGGGTTCGCCCGGTCGCCAGTGTACCCGATTGCCAGAATTACGCCGATAGGCTTCGCGTGCCAATTGGGCGTGCCAAAGGGTAGAGGAGCAGGGCTTTTGCAAAGTCGTAATTCGGCACAGCTAAACGGCCATACTGATTCCTGATTCCCGGCTCCTGATTCCTGATGAGCAAAAAAGGCTGGGAGTTTTTGCTCATCAGGAATCAGGAGCCGGGAATCAGGAATCAGTGCAGTGTCGCTCGTTCACACGCTCGCTGACGTTGCAAAACCACAGGGTAGATGGGACATCTGCATGGCCTGACGCCCGTCCCGGCCCGAAAATAATGTTTGTCATTCGCCAACATTGGTGTAAAAAGCTCGCGCATCCTATCCACCCACATCAGCCCACTTCGTCTGGAGCAGTACGCGATGAAGCACGTTCAATGGTTCTTATTTCTTCTTTCAGTTGTTCTCACCATGCTTTTCAGTTTTGGCGGCCCGCCGGTTTCACAGGCGCAAAGCGCTGACCCGCGCTATTACAACATCGGCACGCCCACCGTCACCGACCTTTGGGTAGACCCCGTCAATGGTAACGACAATAACAACGGCGGCACGCGCGCCCAGGCCTTGCGCACGCTGGCGGCGGCCTGGAATCGCATCCCGGCGGGGCAACCGCTGACCGGCGCGGGGCGGCGCGTGATGCTGGCGCAGGGGAATTATCCCGAAGCGAGCTTGCCGAATTACCTGGAACAGCGCTACGGCACCGCGCAATTCCCCGTCATTTTTCAGAGCGCCGACGGACGCGGCAAAGCCGTCTTGCAAGGCGATCTAAACATCTTCGATTGCAAATATCTGTACCTGATTGACCTGACGATTCGGCCTATCCCGGCGGGCGATGCGCTGCATCTGGAAAAGTGCGACCACGTGTTGATGCGCGGTCTCGAACTGGATGGCGGCCAGTGGGTGAATGAAAACCAAACCACGCCCGTCGCGCACGAGACGTTGAAAGCCAATCAGTCGCAGTACCTCTATCTGGAAGATTGCGACATTCACGGCGCGGACGATAACGCGGTGGATTACGTCGCCGTGCAATACGGCCACGCGGTCGGCAATCGCATTCACAACAGCAACGACTGGGCGATGTATGTCAAAGGCGGTTCGGCCTATCTGCGTATCGAGGCGAATGAGTTTTATGACGCGGGCACGGGCGGCTTTACCTGCGGGCAAGGCACGGGCTTTGAATTCATGACCGCACCCTGGCTGCACTACGAGGCGTATGACATCAAGGCGTTCAACAATGTCATTCACGATACGCAGGGCGCGGGCTTGGGTGTAAATGGCGGCTACAACATTCTGTTCGCCTATAACACGCTCTATCGCGTCGGCCAGCGCAGCCACGTCATTGAAGTCGTGCCGGGCGGGCGCGGTTGCGACGGCGATACGGCCAAGTGCCAGAACAATCGCAATCTGGGCGGCTGGGGCGGCACGGCTGCGGAAGGGCAATTCATCCCCAACCGGAATGTGTTCATCTACAACAACCTGATTTACAACCCGCCCGGCTATCAGAGCCAGTATCAGCACTTCGAGATTCGCGGGCCGGTCACGCCGCCCGCGAACAGCAACGTCGCCGCGCCCGCGCGTTCGGATGTCAACCTGCAAATTCGCGGCAACCTGATCTGGAACGGCCCAGCGAATCATGCGCTAGGATTGGGCGAAGACACCGGCTGTCAACCATCAAACCCGACTTGCAACGAAACGCAATTGCGCGCCGACAACGCGATCAACACCGTGCAGCCGCAACTGGTCAACGCGGCGGGCGGCGATTTCCGTCCCGTGCAAAACAGCAACGTCGGCAGCGTCGCCACCTTTGCCGCGCCCAGTTTTGTGTGGAGCGACGCGCCCACCACGCCGAGTGTGCCCGCCGGAACGTTGAGCAACGCCGTCACCCGCGACCGCAACAACAGCGCGCGCACGGGCAATGGCCCGCCGGGCGCGTTTTTGCTGGCTGCTCCGGCGCTGGCGGTGACGACGGTTTCGGCGGCCAGCTATAGCGGCACCGTGCTCGCGCCCGAAGCCATCGTTTCGGCCTTTGGTTCAGCCTTGGCGACGGGCACCCAAGCCGCCGCGAGCACGCCTTTGCCGATGACGCTGGCGGGGACGACGGTCAGCGTGCGCGACAGTGCGGGCACGACGCGTGTGGCTCCGCTCTTTTTCGTCTCGCCGACGCAACTCAACCTTCAAATTCCCGCAGGCACAGCCTTGGGCGCGGCGACAATTTCGGTAGTGAATGGCGGCGGCGTACTGTCAGCCGGGACAGTCACGATTGGCAATGTCGCGCCAGGGCTGTTTTCGGCCAACGCCAGCGGCACGGGCGTCGCTGCCGCCGTCGCCTTGCGCGTGCGTGGTGATGGATCGCAAAGCTATGAGCCGGTGGCGCGCTTTGATGCGGCGCTGAGCCGCTACGTCACTATGCCGCTCGATTTGGGCGCGAACACAGAGCAGGTCTTTTTGATCTTGTATGGCACCGGCTTTCGCCGCCGCGCAAATGCGACCGCGACGGTGGGTGGCGTGTCGGCGCAAGTGGCCTTCAGCGGCGCGCAAGGTGGTCTGGACGGCCTGGATCAAGCCAACGTGCTCGTCCCGCGCAGCCTGATTGGGCGTGGGGAAGTGGAGGTGGTTTTTGCGGCAGATGGGCAGGCGGCGAATATCGTGCGCGTCAACATCCGCTGATTTCGTCTGGGTGCGCGCCGCTTCCAGCGTGCAGTCTCGGCGACAGACGTATACCTACCGGTAGGAAGCCATCCCTTGCCGAGACTGCACGCTGGAAGCGGCGCGCACCCAGGACGGCCTTTGCTGAGAATTTCATTTTCTCCGCTGGAACGCGCTACAATCACGGCCACTCGCTTCGGCGGAGAATTTCCCATGCAAAAATACATTGACGATTTTCTGAAACACCTGAAATACGAGCGCAATGCCTCGCCGCATACGTTGCGCAATTACGAGATTGATCTGGTGCAGTTTTACGATCATCTCGCGCCGCCTGACAAAGACGGCAAGCGGCGCGCCGTGCCGATTCGCCAGATTGATAATCTGGCGATCCGCGATTTCATGGCGACGCTGTACGAGCAGAAGAAAAAGAAAAGTTCGATCCATCGCAAGGTCGCCACGCTGCGCACCTTTTTCAAGTTCCTCAACCGCGAAGGCGTCGTCGAAAACAATCCGGCCAAGCTGGTCGCCAGCCCGCGCGTCGAACGCACCTTGCCCAATCATCTGAACCTCGAACAGATGATCCGCTTTATCGAAACGCCCGAAACCGACACCGTGCTGGGCAAACGTGACCGCGCGATTCTGGAATTGCTTTATGCCAGCGGCCTGCGCGTGTCAGAGTTGACGGGCTTGAATCTGCAAGACATTGATTTCGCCAGCCTGACGGTGCGCGTCAAAGGCAAAGGCCGCAAGGAACGCATCGTACCTTTCGGCGAGCACGCTAAAAAAGCCTTGCAGGAATACCTGGCGGTGCGCGGCGAATTGCTGATCGAAGCCGGGCCGGAACCGCCCGATCCGCTGGCCGTGTTTTTGAATTATCAGGGCACACGCATTACGACGCGTTCGGTCGGGCGGATGGTGGACAAGTACGTTTTGCTGTGCGCCGACGTACATCACATCAGCCCGCACAGTGTGCGGCATTCGTTCGCCACGCACCTGCTTGATGCGGGCGCGGATTTGCGCGTGATTCAAGAGATGCTGGGGCACGTGCGGCTTTCGACGACGCAACAATACACACACGTGGCGATGGACAAGCTGATGGAAGTCTATGACAAGGCCCATCCGAAAGCCTGAGCCTTTGTTCAGGACTTACGCAAAGCTTGGCCACAGAGACACAGAGGCACGGAGCAAGACGGAGAACATTGCCAACACGGTGAAAAAGCTCTGTGTTTGTAGCGCCACTGTGGCTAACTTGTTCGTGTCAGGACTTACGCAGAACCATTGCCACAGAGGCACGGAGTCACAGAGGAAAGGCATGAATGACCGGTAAACTCTCTCTCTCGCTCTGTGTCTCGGTGCCTCTGTGGCAAATTCCGGATTTTGCGTAAGTCCTACGTGTCTTGCGTAAGTCCTGTTGTTTTTGCCTCCCCCCAACGCAATACCAACGCGGCCAACCAAACGGCATTTATGGCCAAACGATATTTATGGACGGATCGTCTACGCCAAAGCGCAAATGGGTGCTGACCAGCGAGGCGCTCGCCAGGTTCCTCGCTTGTCTGGATGCCGATACCGAGCGTGCCGGTGAGCGGTACGAAATGATCCGGCTGGCGTTGGTCAAATTCTTTGACTGGCGGCGCGCGCATACGCCGGAAGAGTTGGCGGACGAAACGCTCAATCGCGCGATCCGCCGCGTGGACGAGGGCGACATTCCCGCTGATCTGCCCAGCTATTGCCTGGGTATTGCCCGCTTCGTGCTGCGCGAAAGCCTGCGCCGTCCCGAACAGCGCGGCATGGACTTGGAAGAAGCCGGCCCGCTGCCCGCGCCCGCCGCTGACGAACTTACAGAGGATGCGCGTCAGTCCTGCTTTGAAAGCTGTCTGCACGAACTGCCCGTGGAGAGCCGCCACTTGATCATGCAGTATTACCAGGATGAGCGCCGCCAGAAAATCAATAATCGGCTGGCACTCGCCGAACGCATGGGCATCCCGCTCAACGCCTTGCGCAGCCGTGCCCAACGCATTCGCAACCGGCTGGAACAGTGCGTCGCGGATTGCCAAAAGAAAAATGTGCGGGCGGGCGGCATGAAATGAATCTCTGCGCCAGTAGTGGGTAGAGAGGCGCTCATTCAATTCCCGCCGCGCCTCTCGGCTACACACGCAGAGAGGGGCACTTTAACGACAATGACCAACGCACAGGAACAACTGGCGCGCCGCTATTTGCTGGGGCAATTGCCCGCGGCGGAGCAGGAGGCGCTCGAAACAGCATTCTTCACCGAGCCGGCGCGCTTGGATGAGGTTTGGGCCGCCGAGAACCAATTGGTGGATGATTACGTGCGCGGCCACCTGGGGCGCACAGAGCAGGCGCAATTCGAGCAGCATTATTTGGATTCCCCACCGCATCGCGAGCGCGTCGCCCTGGCGCGCAAACTGCTCAAAGCCGTGGATGAAACAGCCGCCGCACAAACCACGGCGCACGCACCGGCGTTTTGGGCCAGCCTCTGGGCGTTCCTGCGCGGGCCGCAATTGGCCTGGGGCATTGCGCTGGCGGCGCTGTTGCTGCTCAGCGTCGGCGGGACGCAACTGTGGCGTGAGCGCGCGCAATTGCGCAGCCAATTGGCGGCGGCTCAAACCACGCAACAGCAACGCGAACGCGACTGGGCGGAACAACTCGCCGCCGCCCGGGCGCAACCTGAACAACGCGCAACCGCACCTGCCACGCCCGCACCGGCAATCCCCTCGGCAAGTCCGCCGCCAGCCAAACCGCCCACGGTGTTTGCTTTTGTCTTAAGCGCCAGCCTGTTGCGCGGCGGCGGCGCGCCGCAAGCATTGAACGTCCCGCGCGACGCCAGCCAAGTCGAATTGCGTATGCGTTTGGAAACCAGCGATTACGCCGTTTATCAGGCCAGCCTGCGCACGGTGGAAGGCGCCGCCGTTTGGCAGCGCGGCCAACTCAAACCCCGCGCGGGCCAACTGGCTGTGACGGTGCCCGCGCACAAACTGCGCGCGGGCGATTACATCTTGACGCTCACGGGCGTTTCGGCCACGGGCGCGGTCGAAGAGGTCAATCGTTATTTCTTCCGCGCGAGCGGCAGGTAACCGGCCCAGCCAGTTCTCTCACTCATGCTTCTTCACTTGAAGTCGGGGCACTGTTTCGCAACTGAGGCATGCGCTGCGAAACAGTCATTGACGGCAAAAAAGGCAAGCAGGCAAAAAAGGGCAAAACCAGCATCGGTTTTGCCCTTTTTGCTCCGCTTGGCTTTTTTGTAGCTCGCTGCCTCCACTGGCGGATGCCTTGATTTTCAAAAGTGTCCTGGCTTCAGCTTCTTCACCTAGATCAGGTTTCAATTGAGTGTACGGGTTGCCCAAGCCGCTGGGCGCACTGGTGGGGCAGGTTATTAACCTGCCCCACCCATCACAACCCGTACATGCAAATGCAAACCGATCTAAAAATAAAAACGGATTGTTGCGACATGCTTTTGCTGCGCCGCGCAGTGCCAGTTGAGAGCTAACGCGGCACGTGCAATTGGTATGTGTTCGCCTGGCTTAGACGAAGGAGCTGATCTTCAAGGAGAAGCATGATGCAAATGACAAAACGACTGAGCGCGATTCTACTAACGGTTTTGCTGAGCCTGCCCACCACCCTGGCGCAAGTCCCCCAACGCCCGGCCCCGCCACAGGATGTGCAGATCATTTTGCAACCGGAACAGGTGCGCTTCACTGCGCCTGCCGGGGTGGAGCAGATGCAGTTGCAAGTCTTCGATCAAAGCGGCGAATTGGTTTTCGACAGTCAGCCCCTGGCCGTCAATCAACTCAACTGGCCCTGGCTGGGCGCGGATGGCAACCCGGTCAAAAGCGGCTTGTACGCTTACGCGCTGACGATCAAAACGGCGGGCAAAGACGCCAATGCGTCCACCGAGCGCGTGCGGCGCGGCCATTTCATTTTGGATCGTGCGCGTGAACGCGATGGGCAGTCAGATCGCGTCTGGGTCACCAGCCAGAACGACACCGGCGTCGGCACGGAAGTCAGCGTCGCGCAAACCGAAGAGAGCACCATTGCGGGCGCACGCACGCTGAGCGACCGCGCCAGCGCCAATGGCCGCGACCTGCCGCGCACTATCGAAGAGAAGCCGACCGAGCTAGGCGGCAAGCCAGACCTTAAAGCAACCGTTGCTGCCCCCGCCGCCACCGTCGGGCAGATCGCCAAATTCACCACGGCCACGACGGTCGGCGATTCGCTCATCAGCGAATCAGGCGGCGTCGTGCAATTGCCGGCTTTCGTGTCACTGGCGGCGACACCGCAGGGGAACAATATTTCATTCGGCACGCCCAATACCGAAACCGGAATGACTATCTCCGGGGCGACGGGCAGGGCCGACGTTAGATTCGATGGCACGACGCTGCGACTCCTGGCCGGTCCGGCAGGTGGGCCGCCGTCAAATGGAATCGGTATCACGAGCAGTAATGTTCAGTTGCCGAACGGCGTGCAATTGGGCGTGGGCGCACAAGGGAACCAAGTTGCATTCGGCTCACCCAATTCCGAAACAGGGATGACCATCTCAGGGGCCAGTGGCCGGGCCGATCTCAGGTTCAACGGCACGCTGAAGCTGGTGAATGGCCCCGGCGGTATCCCGCCCCCAACCAATGGCATCGCCATTACCACGGCAGGCAACGTCGGCATCGGGACAGTCACGCCGGCGACCAAGCTGCACGTCGAAAGCTCAGGCTTTACTGAGCTTGCAATCAGGAGCACCAACGAACGCGCGATTTTGTCGCTCAACAACGGCCTCAATCCGCAAGGTTATACCTGGACGTTGGAAAGCGGCGTCGGCGGCCAATTCCCCAGTCTCTTTGGCATCTACAACCGCAATGTGAATAAGCCTGGGCTGACCATTGACGGCAACCTGCTGGTGAGCGTGAAAGCGCTGCAAATCACGGGCGGCGCGGATTTCGCGGAAAACTTCGATGTGCGCGCCGCAAAAAATTCGCACCCCGGCGCTGAGACGGGAATTCAGCCGGGTCTGGTCGTCACGATTGATCCCGGCAACCCAGGCAAACTCAATCTCAGCCAGCGCGCCTATGACCGGCGTGTGGCGGGCATCATCAGCGGCGCGGGCGATGTGAAACCGGGGATGATGATGGGTCACGAGGGGACGTTGGCGGACGGAGAGCATCCGGTGGCATTGAGCGGGCGCGTTTATTGTTGGGTTGACGCCAGGCGCGGCGCGATCAGACCGGGCGATTTGCTGACGACATCGGCCACACCGGGGCACGCGATGCGGGTCTTCAATCCGGCCAAAGCGCAAGGCGCGATCATCGGCAAGGCGATGACCGGGTTGAAATCCGGCAAGGGCCTCGTGCTGGTGCTCGTCACGCTGCAATAAATCTGTGCGGTCCGCCGTGGTAGATGCTTACGGCTCACAACGGCGGGCCGCACGATCTATAGCTTTTAAGAAAACGAATTTCCGAAAAGTCCCAAAGGGACGATTAGCCAACAGCCCAGGGTGAAGCCCTGGGGAGTCGTGCAAATGGTTCGGCAAGCCCTGAAAGGGCACCAGCCAAGTCTGGGGCTGCCGCCCTTTCAGGGCTTCGCACCACGGCTCAATGGACTTCCTGGGGCTGCCCCCCAGGCTGCTGGCTGATGCTCCGTTGGAGCTGGCTACGGCAATTCTTTTTCTTGAAGTCTATAGTTGACTGACATCGCTGCCAGAAGGAGTTTGGTTATGAACAGACAACACTTGAAACAGATAAACAGGTTTTGCTTAACGTTTCTGCTGTGGTCGCTTTTCCTGGGAATCGGGGCCGACAACGTGCAGGCCCAAACGAAAACAGCGCCACCCATTCAAACTGAGCTTGAGCAGGCGCTGCCCAAAAAGAACAACCTCACGCCCGGTTATAAGCTCATCGAAGACGACATTCAGGTGCCTCAATCCTTTTCCCCGGCGTCCACGTTTGAACGCAATTTTTGGCCGGGGGGAATCGTTTATTACGAGTTCGACGCCAACGTCACACAGGCCAACCGCGCCATCGCGCGCACGGCCATGCGCGCGTGGTCGAATGCCGCCAGCGTTGTTTTCCGCGAAGGCCGCCGCCCCGGTCTTTTCAGCAGTTACATTCATATCCAGGATTCGGACGCCAATAACTCCGCCGTCGGGATGCAGCCGTTCGGCCAGGTGATCAACATCTTCAATTGGGACATCCCCTTCAAAATCGTGCATGAACTAGGACACGCGCTGGGACTGGTGCACGAACAGAGCCGGGCGGATCGGGACGCTTATGTGACGATCAATACGGGCAACATCGCGGATGGCAAAGGCGATCAATTCGAATTGCGCGGCGGTTCATCGAAATATGGCCCTTACGATTTCGACTCAGTGATGCAATACGATCAATGCGCCTTCGCCAAAAGTTGCAACTGCGACAAGAATGGCGTGAACTGCAAAAACCCGACGATCACGGTGAAAGCGCCCTTCACCGCGCAATGGCAAGACAAGATCGGCCAGCGCGACCACCTGAGTTACCTCGACGGCCTGACGATGTCGTTTCTTTATCCGCGCGGCGATTTTCGCTTCGCCGACGCCACCAATACATTCACGCAGGACGGCAGCTTCCTGCAGCCGTATCAGGGGCTGCCCACGGCTGTGAGCGCGACGCCGCAAGGCGGGTCGTTGTGGATTCAACCGGGCGTGTATGCCGGCGCGAGCACCTTAACGAAGCCGATGACGCTGCGCGCGCCCCTCGGCGGCGTGACGCTGACGCGGCGGCTGGGCTTGGCGGGTGACACGCTGGCCACGGTTTCAGCCGCCAGTTACAACGGCGAACAAGCTGCCGAATCAATGGCCGCGGCGTTCGGCGAAAATCTGGCGAACGGCACGGCGTCGGCGACCACGCTGCCGCTGCCCACGACGCTGGCGGGCACGACCGTCAAGGTCACAGACGCGGCGGGCACTGAACGCAACGCGCCGCTCTTTTTTGTTTCGCCGGGCCAGATCAACTATCTGCTGCCAGCGGGCACCGGCGCGGGGATCGCGTCAATCGCCGTGGTGAAAGGCGGTGCGATTGTCGCCACCGCGACGCTGCCGGTCACGTCTGTCGCGCCCGGCTTGTTCTCGGCGAATGCCAGCGGCGCGGGTGTCGCCGCCGCCGTGGTGTTGCGCGTGCGGGCGAATGGCGCGCAGGTGATCGAATTGCTGAGCCGCTTCGACCAGCCAACGGGCCGCTTCGTCAGCCTGCCGATAGACCTCGGCCCTGAGGGAGAACAGGTCTTCCTGGTGCTCTTCGGCACGGGCTTGCGCGGGCGCAGCGCGCCGGAGGCCGTCACGGCGGCCATCGGCGAGGAAGATGCCGAGGTTCTCTTCGCGGGCGCTGTGGCGGGGCTGGCGGGGCTGGATCAAGCGAATGTGCGCTTGCCGCGCAGCTTGGCCGGTAAGGGCGAGGTGAGTGTTGTGCTGACGGCTGACAACCGCTCGACCAATGCCGTGACGGTGAATATCAAATAGGCGGCTTACTGAAACCCGCCAAGCGACCGCCATTCTCCATTTTGTATTCTCCATTCCCTTGCAGAGGCCGTCTTTATTGAGGTTTACCGCTGCCCAGGAATGGAGAATGCAGAATGGAGAATGGCGGTTAGGCAGTTGGTCGTTGGTGCCAAAACGCAAATCCCCCAATGTTTTCCACTGCAACAAGTCCAATCAACAATGACAAGTGAACAATGCCCCGCCGGTTGCCGCCTTTCTCTCCCACCCGCCACAACATAGAATGACCGCCACGGCAGAGCAGTTTAACGGCGGAGAAATCTATGACTAACCAAGACGAATTCAAACGCATCCATGTGCCGCGTACCAGTGCGCCGCGCGCTGGGGCGGCGCACAAAGGCTACGCTGCACTGGCAGGCAGTCTGCTGCTGGCGCTCAGCTTTTCCGGCTGGGCGCAAACGGGTGCGCTGCCATCGTTAGCGCTGGGCAGCGTTCGCACCGGCACGCTGGCGGGCGAACAAACAAACGCCTACCAAATCGTTTTGACCGCCGGGCAATTCGCCGCAGTCACCGTGACACAGCCGGGGATGGCGGTAACGCTCAAAATCTTTGGGCCGGACGGCAAACTGCTGGCCGCCGCCGAGCAAGGCGCCCAGAGTCGCGAGCAACTGGTCTGGATCGCAGAACAGGACGGCGCGCACCGGCTGGAAATTCAAGCGCGCGACAAACCGGCGCAACCGGGCGTGTATGAAGTAAAGCTGGCCGCTCTGCGCCCGGCCACGTCCGCCGACAAAGACCTGGTGGCCGCCCGCCAGGCCGCGCTCGCCGGGGATCGCCTCTTCGACCAAGAGACGCGTGAAGCGCGCCGCGCGGCGAGCCAGCAATATGAAACGGCCCTGGCGCTCTATCGCGCCTTGGGGGAGCGCGAACAAGAAGCCACCATGCTTTACAACCTGGGTTACGTCGCGCGCGCGTTGGGTGAGATGCCCCAGGCGCAGTCCTTTTATCAGCAGGCGTTGGCCTTGCAGCGCGGCGGCGCTGATCGTGGCGCTGAGGCCGCGACGCTCAGCGACCTGGGCGAAGTCCATCTTTCTATGGGTGAGATGGTGAGCGCGAAAAATTATCTCGACCAGGCGCTCGTTCTACGCAAACAGGTCGGTGATAAGAATGGCGAAGCGATCACGCTCAATGACCTGGGCGTGGTGGCGCGCGTGGCGGGCGAGTACGAAAAGGCGCGTGAGTATTACGAGCAGGTCTTGCCGTTGCGGCGTGAACTGGGCGACAAACTCGGCGAGGGCGTCACGTTGCACAACCTCGCCACCATCTATCAGGTTTTGGGCGATCTGCCCAAGGCCCAGGAACTATTGCGCCAGGCCATTGCCTTGATGCGCCTGGCCGGAGATCGGCACGGCGAAGCCAACAGTCTCAAAAATCTAGGCGATGTTTACCGCGAACTGGGCGATTGGCAACAGGCGCGCACCCATTACGAACAGGCGCTGGCGCTCAAGCGCCTTGTGGGGGACAAACGCGGCGAGGCGATTGCCCTGAGCCACGTCGGGTCGGCATATCGCGCTCTGGGCGATTTGCAAAAAGCCCTGGCGTACCAGCAACAGGCGCTGCAACTCAGCCAGGAAAGCGGGGACAAGCTGTCGGAAGCGGGCGTCTTGAACAATCTCGGCGCGGTCTATGAATCATTAGGCGACACCTCACGCGCCGTGCAGCAATACGAGCAGGGGCTGGCCCTCTTGCGCGAAGTCGGTGAGAAGCGTCGCGAAGCCGATGTGCTGAAAAACATCGCCGAGATACGGCGCGCGCAGGGGCAACTGAGCGAGGCGCGCACGCTCATCGAACAAGCGCTCACCTTGTTGGAATTGATTCGCGCCGCCGCCGGAAGTGAGAACGAACGCGCGGCCTTTCTGGCGACGGTGCTTGATTTCTACGAATTTCAAACCGACCTGCTGATGCAACTGGACAAACGCGCGCCGCAAAACGGGCACGCGCAACAGGCCCTGGAAAGCAGCGAGCAAGCGCGCGCGCGCAGCCTCCTGGAAACGCTGCACGAAGCCCGCGCCGATTTGCGCCAGGGCGTGCCCGCCGCCTTGCTGGCGCGCGAACAAAGCCTGCGCCAACGGCTGACGGCCGGCTTGGATCAATTGAGCCGGTTGCTGAAAGGCAAGTACACCGCTGCGCAAAAGACCGCGGCTGAGCAGGCCCTCGAAGCTTTGCTGGCCGAGCAGCGCCGCTTGCAGGCGGAACTCAAACAGGCCAGCCCGCAGTATGCCGCGCTGACCCAGCCACAGCCGCTCAGCAGCGCCGAAATTCAAACCCAGTTGCTCGATGACGAGACCTTGCTGCTGGAATACGCCCTCGGTGAAAAGCGCAGTTACCTGTGGCTGGTTTCGACCGCCGCCGTGAGCGCCTATGAGTTGCCGCCGCGCGCTGAAATCGAAGCCGCCGCGCGCCAGGTTTATGCTTTGCTCACCGCGCGCCAGCCGCAGCCTGATGAAACCGAAGCCGCGCGCCGCGCCCGTCTCGCCGCCGCTGAAACAGCCTTTTCGACCCAGGCTGGCGCGCTCAGCCGGATGTTGCTCGGCCCGGTGGCCGCGCAATTAGGACGGCGGCGGCTGGCGATTGTGGCCGCTGGCGCGCTCGCTTATCTGCCCTTCGCGGCGCTGCCCGATCCGGCGGCGCCCGATCCGGCGGCGGCGAACGCGGGGCAACCGCTGCTGGCCGCGCACGAAATCATCAATCTGCCTTCCGCCGCTGTGCTGGCCGTCATGCGCCGCGAATTGGCGGGACGCCCGGCGGCGGCGCGGACTGTCGCGGTCTGGGCCGATCCGGTTTTTGAGGCGAACGATCCGCGCGTCCTCGTGGCGCGCAAAAACCTGCCGGCGCGGCCCGGCCCAGCCAAGCCTGCCGGCCCAGCGCCGCCCGCGCCCGCTGACCTTGCCGCTGACTTGGCCCGGGCTGTGCGCGCCTTTACCCTGCCCGCCAACGGCACGTCGTCGGCGCGTAGTGGCCTCACGCGCTTGCCCTTCTCGCGTGAAGAGGCGGCGGCGATTGGCGCCTTGGCCCCCGCCGGACAGGTCTTGCAAGCGACCGGCTTTCAGGCCAGCCGTGCGCGCCTGCTAAAAGAAGACCTGGGCCAGTACCGCTTCATCCATTTCGCCACCCACGGGTTGCTCAATGCCGAACACCCGGAATTGTCGGGCCTGGTCTTTTCGCTGGTGAACGAAGCGGGCCAGCCGCAGGACGGGTTCTTGCGCTTGCACGAAATTTTCAATCTGCGGCTCTCGGCCGAGGTCGTCGTGTTGAGCGCCTGCCAGACCGCGCTCGGCAAAGAGGTACGCGGCGAAGGGCTGATCGGACTGACGCGCGGGTTTATGTACGCCGGCGCGCCGCGCGTGGTGGCCAGCCTCTGGCAAGTGGATGACCTGGCGACCGCCGAACTGATGAAACGTTTTTACAGTGGTATGCTCAAACAAGGGCTGCGTCCGGCGGCGGCCTTGCGTGCAGCGCAGTTGGAATTGTTAGGCCAAAAACGTTATGCCGCGCCGTTTTATTGGGCAGCGTTCACGTTGCAAGGAGATTGGCGCTAGTACTCCATCAAGCTGAAAATGAGGGATGTAGGGCGGGATTTAATCCCGCCCTACATCCCGGATGCGCTCTCAGCATCCATCACTTACAGCTTGATGGAGTACTAGGACTGTTGAGAGGGACGGCTGCAATTTGAACCACCCAAACACCTCAGGGCCTTTGCAAAGTCCTCAAAACATCCGCCAAAGACCTTTGACTGACTCCTGATTCCCGGTTCCTGATTCCTGCTAAACTGAAAATACCGGCTGATTTTCAATTTGTCAGGAGTCAGGAACCGGGAATCAGGAGTCAGTCAAACCGTTCAAGCGCTCTCGCCAGCGAGTTTGCAAAAGCCCTGCCAAACACCTGGGCAGGTCGCGCCTGATTTCCACAGCGAGACCGCCGCGAATGAATAGCCTCTGTCGCTCACGGTCGGGCTACGGACACGGCGCTTTTCCCATCAACCCACTTGCAAACTGAGCTAGCCCTCACTGCCAGCTTCAACGACCCTCCGAAAATTTTCACTGAACCGCGACATGCTTTTTTACCCTGCGTCAGTATCGGTTGAAAGCCCATCTGACACGGGTGCTTGTGCCCGTGCTCAGCGGCTGAACTGAAATTGGAGACGAAATTTTAAGGAGGAACGATGATGCAGGCGACAAAACATTTGTTCGTGTTTCTATTGGTTGTGCTCTTGGCTATCCCCGCAGTGCCTGCCCAAGAGCCGTCGCGCAACGCGGCCACCATCCCGACCGGCACGCAAGACGTGCTGATTATCATCCAGCAACAACAAGTGCGCTTCACCACGCCGCACCCGGTAGACCAGATGCATTTGCAGGTCACCGATCAGGCGGGCGAAGTCGTGTTTGACAGCGGCGCGGCCAGCGTCCTGGAAATCTTCTGGCCCCTGCAATACGCCAACGGCGCGCCGCTCAAAAGCGGCCTGTACGCCTACACACTGACGCTCAAAGAGGCGAATGAGAAAGAAGCGCTGGTACGGCGCGGCCATTTCATCGTGGATCGCGCGCAAGACCGCGACGGCAGCGACAGGCTGTGGGTGACCAGCCCGCATACCAGCGGCATCGGCACTGAATTGACGGTTGCCAGAGATGAATTCGCAACGGTCGCGGGCACGGTGACGGGCGGCGAACGCGCGCTCGGCCAGAGCCGTGAGAGCAATGGCCGCGCGAGCGAACGTGGGTTAGACACAGCCACGCAATTGCAGGCGGCGGCGGGCAAGACGGCGGCGTTGACGGCGGGCACGACGGGGTATCTTGCCAAATTCACTTCGGCGACAGATTTGGGCAATTCAGTGATGGCCGAAGTGGGCGGCAACATCGGCATCGGGACGGCTAGCCCTACGTCAAAACTGACTGTGCAAACGCCAACCGCCAGCTATGGTTTTTCCCACACCGATGGGCAGGTCAATCTCACTTCCTGGGTTGGCACCGGAACCAGCGGCGCCAGTGGCGGCTGGTTCGGAACGAAATCGAATCATGCCTTGCATTTCTTCACCAACAATAGCGGCTCGCGCATGACAATCACTACGGACGGCCACGTTGGTATCGGGACGGTCGCGCCTGTCGGCGAATTACACATCGCCGGGTATGGCCCTTTCATCACTCTGGAATCACGTCAAAACGGCGCGCGCTTCGCCCAGCTACAGAACGCTGACGGCACGCTCGTTTTCAAACCGCATGGTTTCGGCGCGTGCTGCGCGGCGCTGGTGATTCAAGCCGAGACCGGCAATGTCGGCATCGGCACTTCAGCGCCCGATCAATTTAGAAAGCTCGACATCGTCGGCGGTGGCGCCACGGCAGCGGGCATTACCAGCGTGAACGACCGCGCCTTTCTCTCGCTGACCAGCAACATCAATGGGCAGCGCCGCACCTGGTCGGTCGAGAGCGGCGTGTATGGCTTGCAAGACACCTTCGGCATTTTCAACTGGCAAACGGGCAAGGCGCTGCTGTTCGATCCCGATGGCAAGCTGACGGTGAATGGTTTGCAAATCACGGGCGGTGCTGATTTCGCCGAGAACTTCGACGTGAATGTCGCCGAGGCGGACGCGGAAGCGCAGGCGCTCAACGTCGAAGCCGGGATGGTGGTTTCGATTGATCCGGCCAGCCCCGGCAAGTTGCAACTCAGCGCGCAGGCTTATGACCGTCGCGTGGCGGGCATCATCAGCGGCGCGGGCGGCGTCAAGCCGGGCATGATGATGAGCCAGGCCGGCACGCTCGCCAACGGGCAATATCCGGTGGCCTTGAGCGGTCGTGTGTATTGCTGGGTGGATGCCACGTCGGGCGCGGTTGAACCGGGTGATTTGCTGACGACCTCAGCGACACCGGGTCACGCAATGAAAGTCAGCGATGCGGCCCAGGCGCAAGGCGCGATCATCGGCAAGGCGATGACGGGATTGAAGGCGGGCAAAGGTTTGGTGCTGGTGCTGGTCACGCTGCAATAACCCGCGCGCTGCACGGAGGGCTGCCGCACACCCGCAGCCCTCCCAGCTAATGCATTAAGTGACGAAAGAGGAGCGAAAAAGTCATGAAAACCTACTTCAAACAATTGTTGGCGCAACCGGGCCGCTTACTGGCCGCGCGAAATCTGCTGCTGAGCCTGGTGCTGCTGGGCCTGTGCCTGGGCGGGCTGCGTCCGGGGCTGGCGGCTGCCCAGGATGTTCCGGCTGGTTGTCAGGATGTGAATGACATGCTGACGTTTGATTATCGCAACTGGGGCATCGGCATCCATCGCGATTGCAAATGCGCAGAGGGCGATCTGCTTTGTTATGCCGAACTGCCGGTTTGTTTCGCGCTGAAAGCCAAACAAATCCTGCTGGGTGAACCGGTGGACGCCTGGATTCGCGTCTCGAAAGCGGCGGCCTTGGCGGATGGTGTGAGTCCGATGCCAATGGCAATTCGCAATCAACTCGATCATCTTTATCCTGCGTCCTTGCTCGACAAGGTGCGTTATAAAACGGGCAGCGGCTTTCTCGGCACGCTGCAATGGTTCCGCGGTGAAATCCAAGGCAAAGGCGCAATCACGCTGGAAGACGTCATCATCTTTGCCGAAGCGGACAAGGCGAGCAATGCGCGGCTCTGGGCGCACGAACTCGAGCATGTGCGCCAGTACGAGCAACTGGGTATTGACGGGTTCGCTCAGGCCTATGTGGATCAAACCTGCATCCTGCCGGGCGAAGCGGGCTATGACTCGGGCCGTTGCCAGTTGGAGCGGCGGGCCGACCGCAAGTCAGGCTACTGGAATCAGCGCGGCCTGGTGTTTTGTTGCACCCGCCCCGCAACGGTTTACATTGCTGACCGGGAGTTGACGGGAACAGAAGAAATCTCTGCCCGCGAATCCATCACGATTGGCCCCAACGTGGTCTTGAAGGCGGACGGTAACATTCGGTTGCGGGCGGGCCTCAACATCACGGTGTCGCCTGGATTTCGCACCGAAGCGCGCAGCAAGCTTTCAGCGGACATTGATCCAAGCCTGAATGCAAGCTGTGCCGCGCCTGCGGTGGCCGTATCAGCGCCCGCGCACCCTTGACAGCCGCCGCCGGCAATTTAGAGCGGTTTTCACATCAGTGTATGGGAAAAGTCGCGCAGCGGGACAGTACCGCGCGCGTGAGCAAGCGGCGCGTCAAGCTTGCGCCATAGGCTGAGCCGCCCAAGGCTCCGCTTGCTCACGCGCGCGGTACTGTCCCGGCACAACGCGCTCCCGTAAGATCTGATTTCACTGTAGTGGACGGGAACCAGGTGGGACGATTTGGCAAATCGTCCCACCTGCAAGGAAGGGCAAACCGCTCTAACACCTACCCTCTGGTTTCTTAGGCCAGCAATGCCGCGCCGATGACGCTGGCTTCCGCGCCCAATTCCGCCGCGACGATTTGGCAGTCGGCGAAGATGATCTCAGCAGCGCGTTGCTCCGCTTCTGCGGCAATGGCGGGAACGAGGAAGTTGCGCGCCGCCGGAGCGCCGCCGATGGCGACCAGCGAAAGATTGAGCAAATTGATGACTTCGGCAATGGCCATGCCGATAAATTTGCCGGTGCGTTGCAACATCAAGCGCGACAGATCATCGCCTTGCACGGCCGCTTCGATGATATTGTCGTAAGTGTAACTGCCGCCCAACAATTTCAAGCGCGAGAGCGAAGAGGTCGAATCGCGTTGCAAGCGCCGTTCGGTGCGCCGCACGATGTTCTCAGCCGAAACCATGGATTCGAGCGGCACGAATTCGCCCGTGTGTTCGGGGTCAATCGCCATTTCGCCCAGCGCGCCCGCCAACCCCGATTGTCCGCGTTGCAATTGCCCGCCCAGAATCAAACCCGCACTGACGTTCGCGCCGATATGCAAATAGAGCCAATCCTGGCGTCCGCGCGCCACGCCGGTTTGCATTTCGGCAAAGGCCGCCGC
The DNA here is from genome assembly GCA_016196035.1 of Acidobacteriota bacterium. Classification (NCBI taxonomy): domain Bacteria; kingdom Pseudomonadati; phylum Acidobacteriota; species Acidobacteriota bacterium. The sequence continues at coordinate 95,244 of JACPYM010000060.1, forward strand.
ATTGGCGCTGTTCTCGAAGCGCAGTGGCACCGGTAAGGCCTCCTGCAATTCGGCGTGCAAATTGAGGGCGGTCAGCCCCGGCGCGTGGTCGAGTTTGAGAATGCGTTGCGCCGGTTGCTGGATCAATCCGGGGAATGCGATGCCGATGGCGGCAAGGTCCGGATGTGTTTGCAGCGTCTGTTGCAAGAGGGCGCGCAATTGCGCGGCCAGCGCTGGGCCATTGCGCGGTTCCAGCGGATCGGTGGCGTAATTTTCGCGATGGAAGTCACTCAATTGGCCGGCCTGATTGAGGACGCCCACCCGAATATGATGGCTGCCCAGATCAACGCCCAGGCGTTCACCCGGTTGCGGCGGAATCTTGGCAGCAGTTGTCTGTGGAGGATTTTGCGATGCCATGAAAGCTCTCTTTGTTTCGTGTTTCGTTGTGCTGTTAGAGCGGCTGCCGGGGACTATAACAATGGGGGAAAGAGAGTGTCAATTTTGGCGCGCCAGCGTGGTGCGCGCACAGAAGGCTGGCTTGCCCTGTCCAAAGGCTTCAAGTATCTTTACGCGCGCTCGCCCGCCGTAGCAGGGAACTCAAACGGCGCAGCACACAACCGCTCGGGTGTTTCAGAAGGTTGGCGCAAATTGACTGTTCCCAAGGATCAAGGGAAGACATCAACTCTGCCCGGCTGCTGGATTTGGATGGTAATCGAAAACCTCATTAAAGAATATGGCCTGTGGGCGGTCTTTTTCGGCGTGATGATCGAGGGCGATCTGACGCTGCTCTTAGCCGGGGTGTTGGCGCATCACGGGCTGTTCACCTTTGGCGAAGCGCTGTTGTGCAGCACGCTGGGCGGCGTCGTCGGCGATTCGATCAGCTTCCTGCTCGGCTATCGCGGCAAAGAGTGGATCAAGAACAGCCATTTTTATCATCGCACCAAACCGCAATTGGAACGGCTGTCGGCGCGTTTCGGGGTCTATTCGATCTTCCTGGTCAAATATATTTACGGCTTGCGCACGGCCAGCGCTGTTTTCTGGGGTTTTGCGCACATGCGCTTTGGCCGCTTCGGGACGCTGACTGTGATAAGTTGTGCGGCCTGGGCGCTGATTTTGATCGGCATCGGTTACTCATTCAGCGGCGCGATTGAAGTCATCATCGGACGCGTGCAACGCATCGGCTTGGTGCTGTTGATCGCGGTGCTGGTCGCGAGCGCGTTGTCGCTGGCGCTGTTCCTGCTCGAACGCTATGTCATTGGCCGCCGCGTGCCCGAAATGGAACCCCAATTGTTGAGCGACCGCGAAGAGGAAAATAAAAGTCTGAAGTCTGAAGTCTGAAGTCTGAAGTCTGAAGTCTGAGGTCTGAGGTCTGAAGTCTGAGGTCTGAGGTCTGTAGGAGATCGGCATTGATTATCGAAGCACAAGCACCCACGCGCATTGATCTGGCGGGCGGCACCGTGGACATCTGGCCGCTGTATCTGTTTCACGAAGGCGCCCAGACGATCAATTTTGCGATTGATCAATACGCCCGTTGCCGCGTCGAAACGCGCGCCGACGGCAAGTTCGTCTTTGAATCGCTGGATCGTGGGACGAAGGTCGAAGTCGCCACCCACGCCGCCTTGCGCGATGAAGCCGAATTGCCGCTGATTTCCAAGCTGGTTTATTTCTTTAAGCCCGAAACCGGCTTGACCATCACGACCGATTGCATGGCTCCGGCGGGCGCGGGGCTGGCCGGTTCTTCGACGCTGAACATCGCGCTATGCGGCGCGCTGAACAAACTGACCGGCGAACGCTTCAAGCTGGAACAACTGCCCTTCATTGCCGCCAATGTCGAATCGCAGGTGCTGGGCGTACCGGCGGGGTATCAGGATTATTTCCCGGCGACGTATGGCGCAGTCTCGCGTGTGCGCCTGCAAGTCGAAGGGGTGATCCGTGAAGCCATCGAAACCGACCTCGAACAACTCGAATCCCGCGTGGCGCTCTGTTACACCTACGCGCCGCGCAATTCCGGCATCAACAACTGGTCAATGTTCAAGTCGCACATTGACGGCGACAAACTGATTTTTGAGCGTTTCGACAAAATCCGCGACACGGCGCTGAAGATGGCCGACGCCCTGAGCGCCAATGCCTTCGACCAAATCGGCGCGCTCTTTGCCGAAGAATGGGCCAGCCGCCGCGAATTGGTGCCCGGCATCACGACCGAATTCATTGACGAATTGGTGACGCTTTCCCAACGGCACGGCGCGCAGGCGGCCAAAGTTTGTGGCGCGGGTGGCGGCGGTTGCGTGGCCTTTTATTGCGCAGCCGGGCGCAAGTCCGATGTCGAACAGGCGTTAGCTGCGGCGGGCGGCCAGATCATTCCGTATCGTATTTCGCGCGCCGGCTTGCAAATCAACGTAGGCTGATCTCAAACAGGTAGGACAATCTGCCGAGGTTGTCTGGTCGTGGCGTAAGACGTCATTGCCCGGCGGGACAACCTCGGCAGGTTGTCCTACCATTGCGGTGTGCTTTTCGTTAGCCCAGAACAGGAAAACTATGCTCAAGCGTTGTTGCCTCGTCTTGCTTTGCTTGTTGCCGCTGGCCTGGCTCGGTTGTAGCGAGCAGAAAGAAGCGGATACCTCCGCACTGACGCGCCCCTTGCCGTCCGCGCCTTCGCCCACGCCCGCTCCGCACGCGACTGATTTGAAGCGCGTGGTCAAAGGCACGACCGCGCCCGACTTCGCGTTGGAAGCGCCGGATGGCGAGACCTACAAGCTCTCCAGCTTCCGCGACAAGAAATTCGTCGTGCTGGTGTTTTATCGCGGCTATTTCTGAACGGGCTGCCAGGAACAGCTAGGTAAGCTGAAATCATTGCTCTCGCCCGCCGAAAAACAAAACGTGCAGATTCTAGGCATCAGTCTGGACACCCACGAAGAGTCGCGCGTCATGGCCGAAGAGATTGCCAAACATCCGGGCCAACTCGATTTTCCGCTGCTGACCGACGTTGAGCATCGCGTGGTGGACACCTACGGACTTTCCAATCCGGCGGAATTCAAAGCGGGCATTCCGTATCCATGTGTTTACGTGATCGGCAAAGATGGCGTGGTGATAGATCGGTTCCTGGATGAAAGCGGCGTGCGCGCGACCAATGAACAGGTGCGCGCGATGCTGAAAGCCGCTGGTGCGGTGAGTTGAGAAAGAAAGATTGGCGGAGGCGTGTGGGAGTCGAACCCGACCTGCCGCAGCTACCGCTACGGCACAACGGTTTTGAAGACCGCACCCATCACCGGACAGGATGCGCCTCCGCAAAGTGGTGAATTCAAGCGAGCGCGGATTCTAGCATTGCGACTGACATCTGAAAAACGAATCGCCACCTTTCAAAGCATTGGTCGAATGGATTGCGGTGTCTGCTCATCCCCAGGCTGAGCCAAGGCGACCAATTCGCGCAAGCCACAAGGCATCGCGCGGTATTTGGGCAACAACCCGGCCAGCAGGGGCTGGTTGCAACGGCTGGTTTCGACCAACAAGGGGATTTCGCTATGGCCCCGGCTGGCGCGGATGATATCGAGCACTTGAGGCAATTGCGCGGGATTGACATCAATTACCGCCAGCGCGTGTTCCGAGGCGCATTCGCCTTGCAATTCTTCCAGCGAACTCGCGACGTGAATTTCCACTGCTTCATACGCCAGTAAGGCGTGCAACCAATCCAGCCGCTCAGCGCAATCGCTGAAGAGCAACAGCGGGGTTTTATTGTGAGGGCGGGGATAATCGGAAACGGCATGACGCTGCATCAAGCTAGCCATGGTAAAACTCCTTGGGGATGACAAGCTGATTAAATCGTCGGAGGATAGTTTCGGTGTGTAGTCAGCGAGACAGTTGCGGGTGTAATGGAGCGAGGAACGCCGCCAGCTATTCCGTTTTTATCAATTGCTCAAATTTCTTTTGGGCAGGCACCACTGCCGCGCAGTTTAACCAACCACGCTGACGGCTGCAAACTATTTTTCAGGCAATTTTTCAGGCTCGGGTTGAGCAGGAGTTCAAGCAGGTTATGCCAACAAAGACGTTTCAGGATTTAGTGGAATTGATGGCGCGGTTGCGCGCGCCCGACGGTTGTCTGTGGGATCGCGAGCAGAGTTACGCGACGCTCGGGCCGATGCTGATCGAAGAAGCCTACGAGGTGATCGAAGCCGCTGAGGCCGGAGACTGGCCTGAGTTGCGCGATGAACTGGGCGACCTACTCTTTCAGATCATCTTTTACGGCCAGATCGCACACGACAGTCAGCATTTCGACATTTACGATTCGATCACCCGCGTGCACGAAAAGATGACGCGCCGCCATCCGCACGTCTTCGGCGATCAGCAAGTCGAATCCACCGCCGACGTGCTGATGAACTGGGAAGCGATTAAAGCTGCCGAACGCAAAGACGCGGGCAAAGCTGAAAAACAGCCTTCGCTGCTGGCTGGCGTTTCGACTAAGCTGCCGGCTTTGCTCGAAGCTTACCAACTGACGACCAAGGCCGCGCGGGTCGGTTTTGACTGGGAAAAGCTGGAAGATGTCTTCGACAAACTGGCCGAAGAGGTGCAGGAATTGCGCGACGAAGTGCGGCGCGACCCGCGCGACCCCAGCGCCCTGGCCGAAGAGTTGGGCGATCTGCTTTTTGTCGCCACCAACATCGCGCGCCAACTCGGCGTCGAGCCGGAACTGGCCTTGAAATCGGCCAATCGCAAATTCCGCCGCCGGTTTGGTTACATTGAAACGAAATTGGCGGAACAAGGGCGCTCGTGCGCCGACTCGAATTTGGCTGAGATGGACGCCTATTGGAACGAGGCGAAGCGGGTCGAGAAGCAGTGAAATACGGAATGCAGAACTTGGCAAAAAGCCTGGTGCTGATTGGTTGTTATGCGCTGCTCGGCTGGGCGCAGACGCCCGAGACACGTCAAACTGAAACCATCGCGCCGGGTCTGGAACATTTGCAAATCCAACGCGGCGATTTCAATGCTGAAGAGAGCGAGCGCTGGCAAATCAACGCACTGATCGTTGATCCGAAATTGATTCGCCTCGAACTCGGCTTGGCGCTGGACGAAATCGTCGGCGTCGAGACCACCAGTTCGCTGGCCGCGCGGCGTGCCGCCATTGCGGCAATCAATGGCGGCTACTTCCGCACGACGGGCATTTATCGCGGCGAACAGATGGGCGCGCTGTTCAGCCGGGCGCAATGGCTGAGCGAACCGGCGCACGGACGGGCGGCGCTGGCGTTGGCTGAAAGCGGCGGTCAAACGCGCGCAGCGACGGCGGTGATTACGGCGCAAATGGAATTGCACGTAGGCAAAGCGACGCGCGCAATCAACGGCTTCAATCGTCCGCGCGAAAAGGATGAGTTGATCGTCTTCACGCCGGCGTTTCATCGCACGACATTGACGGCGGCGGATGGGTTGGAAGCCGTCATTATGCGTGGCCGCGTAACAGCAGTGCGTGATGGCATGGGCAGTCAGGTAATCCCGGCAAACGGTTGGGTCCTCTCGGCGCAGGGCGCGGCGCGTGAATGGGCGTTGCAGCATTTGCGCATTGGCGTGCGCGTGGCGCTCAAAACGGCATTCAAGGCCGAGCCGCCGCTGCCATTCAAAGCCGACGTGATTATCGGCGCGGGGCCGCGTTTGCTGGCCGCCGGGCAACTGCTGGGCGAGAGCGAGTCAGGCTTTAACATCCAAACGTTTTACCGCGCCCGCCATCCGCGCACGGCGCTGGGTTGGCGCGCGGATGGCCGCTTCGTACTGGTCGCGGTAGATGGGCGGCAGCCGCGCCAAAGCGTGGGAATGACCATCCCGGAATTGGCGGTGCTGATGCGCGAACTTGGCTGCGTAGAGGCGATCAACCTGGATGGCGGCGGTTCGACGACGATGGTGATCAAAAATAAAGTGGTCAACAGTCCGTCTGACGCGGCGGGCGAACGCGCGGTGAGCGACGCGCTGTTGCTGTTGCCGCGCGCAATCAGGAACAGTACCACGCGCGTGAGCAAGCGGAAGTGGCAGCGTTAGGTGAAGGCGCGTTCTATGCCGACGCCGCTTGCTCACACGCGCGGTACCGTCCCAACGTAACCAGATGTCTGTAACCAATCCAAAAGAAGCTTTGGTCTTAATGGCGAAAGCGCCGCTCGCCGGGCAAGTCAAAACCCGTTTGATCGGTGCGCTCTCTGCCGCGGACGCCGCCGATTTATACGCCGCGTTTTTGAGCGATACGTTTGCTGTGATGGAAGAGGTTGCTGACGAACGCGAATCGGTGCGGCTGGTGCTGTATTACACGCCTGCGGGTGAAGAAGAAGCCTTTGAAAAGGTTGAGCGCGAAGGCTCGCTGATGCTGGCGCAACGTGGCGACTCGTTGGGCGAACGGCTGGAAAATTGTTTTGTCGATCTGTTCGAGCATGGCTTTGACAGCGTCGTCATCATCGGCGGCGATAGCCCGACCTTGCCCGCTGAAAATTTGCTGAGGGCGTTTGAAAGCCTGACAGACGCGGACGAAATCGTGCTCGGCCCGGCAGAAGATGACGGCTATTACTTAATCGGCATGCGCAAACTGCACCCGCGCGTGCTGGAAGATATTCCGTGGAGCACCAATGAAGTGCTGGCCGTTACGCGCCGCCGCATCCAGGAAGCGAGCCTGAATTTGATTGAACTGCCCTTGTGTTCTGACGTAGATACGCCCGAACAGTTGCAACGGCTGCGCCAGCAGTTGAAAGAGCAAAAAGAATTGGCGCGTTTCACCCGCCGTTGTTTGAAAGAAATTGCCAAGCGTTCCGGTTAAAGCCTATGGACAAAATTTTTGCCGTCATCAAACGTGAATATCTGACCCGTGTGACTTCGCGCGGCTTTATGATCTGGACGATTCTGACGCCGCTGTTGGGGGCGTTGCTGATGTTCGCGCCGGGCTACTTTATGGAGCGCACGGCCCAACGCGGCAAAGTGGTCGTGCTCGATCAAACCGGCGACGCCGCACTGTTTCCGCTCGCGCAGGAACTGTTTTATCGTGGCCCCGTGTCCACACGGTACGAACTGGCGCACGAAACGGTCACGCCGGGCACCGTGACCGACACGCGCATGCGAGAATTGAGCCAGCAACTCAGTACCGGCCAGGTCGCCGGTTTCCTGATCGTTCCGCCTGAGGTTTTTTCCCGGCAAGGTACGCTCAGCTTTCACACGGCCACGCAAAACCTGCGCGAACAGTCGCTGACGATGCGGCTGCGCATTGCTTTTAATTCCGCCGTGATCGAGCGGCGCTGGGTCAAAGAGGGCATCAACGTCAAGCGCGCGGACGAATTGATGGAGCCGGTCGAACTGACCGTGGTCAGCGAGCGCGATCAAGGCAAAGGCAGCGAAGCCTTCATTTTGGCGCTGGGGATGTTGGTGGTTTTGTACGGCATCATCATCATATACGGGCAACTGGTGTTGCGCGGCGTGGTTGAAGAGAAACAATCGCGCATCATCGAAGTGCTGCTCTCTTCGATCAAACCCTTTCATTTGATGTTGGGCAAGCTGATTGGCATCGGTCTTGTCAGCCTAACGCAGGTCGCGGTGTGGATCGTCGCGGCGCTGTTGCTGAGTATGGCCGCTGCCACATCCTCACTGACCAGCAGTTCGTTTCACATGCCGCCCTTGCCGCCCATGCTGGTGATTTTTTTCTTCGTCTATTTCGTGCTGGGCTATTTTCTCTTCTCAACGCTTTTCCTGATCGTGGGGGCGATGGTTTCGGCGGAAGAGGACGCCCAGCAATTGCAGATGCCTGTCGTCCTGAGTGTCGTGGCGCCGATGTTGTTGCTTGAACAAGTGCTGCGCCAGCCCAACAGCCTCTTTGCCACGGTCGTTTCGATGGTGCCGCTGTTTAGCCCGATCCTGATGTTCGGACGCATTGCGGTCGAGCCACCGCCGTGGTGGCAAATCGGCCTGTCCATCGTGTTGTTGCTGCTTTCGATCTGGGGCGCGGTCTGGCTGGCCGCAAAAATCTATCGCGTGGGCGTGCTGATGTATGGTAAACCACCGACGCTGCCGGAATTATTCAAATGGCTGAAATACAGTTAGTGGTCAGTGGTCAGTGGTCAGTGGTCAGTAGTCGATAGTCGGTAACTGTTGCTGCTTTTGTAATAGGTCCCGATAGCTGTCTTCTTCCAACCGACTACCGACCACTGACTACCGACTACCGACTACTGGTGAATGGAATGGAAAAACTCAAAGCGATCATCAAACGCGAATACCTGATTCGCGTGCGTTCCAAGGGCTTTCTGTTTGGCACGATTGCCAGCCCGCTGCTGCTGATTCTGTATATGACGGTGCCGATGCTGATGGTGAAACTCAGCAGCCATCAGACCCATCAACTGGCCATCGTGGACGAATTCGGCGATGAGCAGTTATATCGCAACATCGAACAGTTGCTGACGCGCGACAATGACAAAAAGCGCGAAGCTGAAAAGCAGGGCGAGGCGGATCGCTACGTCTTGCGCCGCGAAGTCGTGGCCAACGCGGCAGACTCCACCGCCAGGCAAAAACTGCTGAACGAGCAACTCGCCAGCGGGCAACTGTCGGCCTACGTCGTCTTACCCAAAGATGCCTTGGACAAAGGGCATTTCCCCTACTTCGCCAAAAACGTCGGCGACCTGAATACCAAAGGGCGTGTCAGTGATGCCATCAGCGAAGCCATCGTCGGACGCCGCATGGCGCAAGCCGGTTTGGATGCCAACCGCGTCAACGACCTGAGCCGCGAAGTTTCGCTCGACACGATCAACCGCGAAGGCCAACGCGAAGAAGGGCAAACCTTCTTTCTGACCTTCGGCTTGATTATGGCGATTTACGTTTCGATTCTGGTGTACGGCATCACCGTGATGCGCGGCGTGATCGAAGAGAAACAGTGGCGCATCATCGAAGTGCTGCTGTCTTCGGTCAAACCCGTGCAATTGATGCTCGGCAAACTGGTCGGCATCGGCCTGGTCGGCCTGACGCAATTCGCCGTCTGGGCCGTGACCGGGTCGCTGGTGACGCTGGCGGGCAACATGCCGCTGCTGAAGCTCACCAATACGCCGATCCCGAAATTTTCGCCCATGCTGATGTTCTTTTTCGTGCTCTATTTTGTGCTGGGTTATTTCCTGTATGCCACGTTGTACGCCATTGTCGGCGCCATCGTCTCGAACGAAGAGGACGGGCAGCAGATGCAGATTCCGGTGACGATGACGATCATGATTCCGATTATGCTCTCGGTGCTGGTGATGCAAGACCCGAACTCGACGACCTCGACAGTGCTCTCGTTAGTGCCATTCTTCAGCCCCATTCTGATGTTTATGCGCATCAGCTTTCAGACGCCGCCCGCCTGGCAGATTGCGCTTTCGATTGTGCTGATGCTGGTGACGATCAGCGCTATGATCTGGCTGGCGGCCAAAATCTATCGCGTGGGCGTGCTGATGTATGGCAAACGGCCTTCGCTGCCGGAAGTGGCGCGTTGGTTGAAATACAGTTAATGGCCTGAAAGGCGGGCCTGGGTGAATTCCCAAACAACGCTCAGGCCCGCACATTAAAACCCCGCCTGCGGTTGAACGCTTGTGCTAGCATGCGCCGCGTTTTCTCCCAACAACTCAGTCCCAAGCCGGAACGGCAACTTGTCTCCGTTCTTTGAGTCTCGCCTCTTTTCTACTTTTCCCATCGGTGCAACCAGTTCTCCGGGTCTTCATAAAGCATTCGTCACTGAACCGGGGGCTGTGTAGTTGGTGCCTCACAATGCTTGAAAATGATTGATTGCCTGGCCTGCCGTTGCGGCGTGCAGGCGTAGTAATGACAACGACTAATCCCGCCGGCTTGGTCTGATTGGGGCTTTGCCTCATCTGGCTAAGTGTGCGCGGAAGGAGTTCACTGATGAAACGTTTGCCCTATACCTTCCTCATGGCCATGTGTGCCGTGCTGTTGTGCAGCGCGGTGGCGGTGGCCCAAGACCCAAATGACATCAAGACCGGCAGCGTGCTGTTTTTCAGCCGCTACACCAGCGACAGTTCTGATCCGCGTGTGGAAGACACCCAACTCAATCTCACCAACACCAACACGACGCAATCGGTAACGCTGCACCTGTTTGCCGTCGAAGGCAATTCTTGCAGCGTGGCCGATAGCTTTATCAGTTTGACGCCCAATCAAACGGCGCAATTTTTTGCCAGCGATTTTGATCCGGGCGTGCAAGGCTATTTGGTGGCCGTGGCGTTTTCAGGCTTTGCGCCGCGGCAATTTAACTACCTGACCGGCACGGCTTATATCTGGCAGGCGGATGGGCGGCAGGCCGATTTGCCCGCCATCGCCGTGCCGAAACTGAATGGCGCCGTCATTGACAATGGCGACGGCACCGTCAATCTGAATTTCGATGGCGCGAATTATGGGCGCTTGCCGGGCACGGTGGCGCTCTCTAATTTCAACAGTCAGGTGACCGATCAAACGAGCGTTTATATTTATTCGCCGCGTAATTTGCTATTTGGCGACAGTACGGCCATCAGTGTCTTCACGCTGATTTATAACGATAGGGAGTCGTCGGGTTCGACCAGCTTTTCGGCGCGCTGTTACACCGAAGTCAAGCTGCGCAACCTGCGTGTCATCGGCACCCTCAACGGCTTCATCCCCGCTGGTTCGGTGGGTTGGATGAAGATGAGCGCCAGCCGCCCGCTGTTGGGCGCGAGCTTGAGCACCAACGGCCAATTTGCCGGGGGCCGCAATCTCACCTGCTTGTCACTCTTCTCAAGCTGGACGGTGGTGGTGCCGGGCGGCTTGTAAATCCTGGTTGTGCGCGCGCGCGGCTGAGTGAGAGACCGTGGGAAGCCCTCCCTCAACTTGGCGCGCAACAAAGCGCCAGCGACCCGCCAGCCACCTGGATACTGCGGCGGCCTGGTTGGAATTTGCAACGTTGCCGGCCGCACATTAATGCTGCTTTGGCGGCTTGAAAATTGTTCGTGCCGGCCTATTGACGCTCGCTGTCTGCGGGCTTAGTATGCCCGCCATCGCAGGGCGACTGCGAAGTTCGTATGTGTAGGAAATTCAATTTAACCTATTTCGCTATCAGGGAAGCCGATGCAATTACCTGCCTGGCTAGCAACCTCGTCATAGCACGAGCCAGAGCTAAAGCCACAGGGCTTAGGTTTCCCACCTGTTAAGACAGGTTATAGTGAACCCTACACTACGGCTGAGCGGTTGCCCTCGTTACTTCCTCCGGCCAGCTTCACTTTTCGTCATTCATCCCGCTTGACCAATCGCGCGCGATACATTCCACTAGCCCGCGCTGTTAAAAGCTAGAAAGGAAAATTCATGTTCAGAGTCCTCATGACCGGCGACTTGGTTGGGCGCGCCGGACGCCGCGTGTTGGAAGAGCGCCTCTATGACCTGCGCCAACAACGCGAGATTGATTTCGTCGTTAGCAACGTCGAGAACGCCGCCGCTGGCTTTTCGATCACCGCGCGCATTGCGCACGACCTCTTTGCCGCTGGGGTGGACGTGATGACCTCCGGCAATCACATCTTCGACAAACGCGAAGTGCTTGAGTTCATCGAAACAGAGCCGCGCCTGCTGCGCCCGGCCAATTACGCGCCCGGCGTCCCCGGCAAAGGCCGCTGGGTTGGCAAGGTCAAAGGCAGGCCCGTCGCCGTGCTCAATTTTCAAGGCCGCGCGTTTATGCCGCCTTCTGACGATCCCTTTCGCGCCGCTGACGCGCAACTGGCCGCGCTGGAACCCGCCGTCAAAATCATCCTCGTGGACATGCACGGCGAAGCGACCGCCGAAAAGCTGGGCATGGGCCGTTACCTGGACGGGCGCGTCACCGCCGTCGTTGGCACGCACACCCACGTGCAAACCGCCGACGAACAGATTTTGCCGGGCGGGACGGGCTATTTGACCGACCTCGGCATGACCGGCCCGCACGACGGCATTATCGGCATGCAAACCAGCATCGTGCTGGAACGCTTTCTCAAAGGCATCTCGGCAAAATTTGAGCCGTGCGAAGGTGACATTCGGTTGAATGGGTTGTTGGTGGATGTGGATGAAGAGAGTGGGAAGGCGATTCAGGTGGAACGCATCAGCTTGAAACATGGCTAATGGATATTTGCGGAGGAACCAGTAGTGCTTATTGATGATTTCATCTGGTTGCCCAACATCGTTGATAAACTGGTGGTCAAGCATCACGTTGCGCCGGACGAAGTTGAAGAAGTCTTCTTCAATCGTCCAAAATATCGTTTCGTTGAGAATGGCGAACGTTCCGGCGAGGACCTTTATGCTGCAACTGGACGGACCGATGCGGGCCGTTATCTGATTGTCTTTTACATCTTCAAACTCCATCGTACCGCGCTGATCTTGAGCGCGCGTGATATGGATAAGAAAGAACGGAAACGCTATGAACGGAAATAACGAACCACAACTGACGAGCATCTCGAAAGCGCGCACGCTGGAAGAGATCGCTGATTTTTGGGATACCCACAGCCTAGCCGATTATTGGGATCAAACCCACGAAGTCGAATTTGAGGTGCGCGCTCAACGCCGTCATAGGGTCACGCTCGATCCGAACGTCTATTCGCAAGTCGAAGAACAGGCGCGCCTGCGTGGCTTGCAGGCGGAGACATTGGTGAATCTTTGGCTGAGCGAACATCTAAGCGAACTCAAAACTGCCTAACTGCACTCCCCACCCTGATGCGTCCTGAAAACACCGCCAACATCGTCGTCATCGGCGGCGGCGTCATCGGCCTCGCCATCCTGGCCGAACTCGCCCAGCATTACGATGATGTCTTCCTGCTCGAAGCCGCGCCGCGTGTTGGTCTCGGTTCGTCCACGCGCAACAGCGGCGTGATTCACGCGGGCATTTATTATCCGCCCGGTTCGCTCAAAGCCCGGCATTGTGTGCGCGGCGCGGCGCTGCTGTATGAATTCTGCGCGTGGTACCACGTCCCGCACCAGCGTATTGGCAAGCTGGTCGTTGCCAACAGCCTCGAACAAACAGAACAACTCGAACAACTACAGGCGCGCGGCACGACCAATGGCGTTGCGGGCTTGCAGATCGTTGACCAATCCTTCATTCGCCGGCGCGAACCCAATCTGGTTTCGCCCGTCGCGCTCTGGTCGCCCAACACCGGCATCGTCGAGGCCGAAGAATACGTCAAGGCGCTGGCCCGCTTGGCGAAAGAACGCGGCGCATACATCCTGACCGACACGATATTGTTGGGCGCAGAGGCGCAGGGCGACCTCGCCATCCTCAGCACGCAACGCGAAGAGTTCGGCGCGCGACTGGTCATCAATTGCGCCGGGCTGTATGCCGACGAAGTGGCGCGGCTGTTCGGCTACGACAAACATACGGTTTACCCATGCCGGGGCGAATACGCCGAAGTCGTGCCGAGCCGCTGGAGTTTGGTCAATGGCCTGGTTTATCCGCTGCCGATGCCGAGCGGGCACGGCCTGGGCGTGCATTTCACCAAGACGACGGCGGGTTGTTTGCAGTTGGGACCGAATGCGAATTACGTGGCGAGCAAAGAGGATTACGAAAACGGCCGCACGCCGGTCGAAGCGTTTTATGAATCCGCCGTGCAGATGGTGCCGAGCTTGCGGCTGGAAGATTTGCGCCCCGGTTACACCGGCATACGCGCGCGGTTGTTGACCGAACACGACCACCGCTTCGCCGATTTTGTGATCGAACGCGACCCGCAATGGGCGAACGTGATTCATCTGATTGGGATGGAATCGCCGGGGCTGACGGCGGCGTTGTCCATTGCGAAAAGCGTGGGCGAGATGGTGCGGGAAAGCGATCTGTAATTCGGCCAAGGCTAAGGCTGGACAGTTTTCAGCACGAGTCCTTGCAAAGCCGCTTCTTCTGCACAACGAAACGCAAGCTGAGCGGCGTAGGCTGGCAAGGCCACCGCAGCCGCCCAAGCTGCTTGTAAATTGGCCGCATCCTTTTCTGTCGTGAGCAGCCCCACAGCCCCAGCCTGTTTGGCTTCGGTGGTAAGTCCCGCAAATTCCGCCTGGGTGTAACGGTGATGATCGGCGAAGCTGCGTTGCCACACGACGCGCATACCTGATTTTCCCAGATCATTCAGAAAGCGTTCAGGCCGCGCGATGCCAGAAAAGGCCGCGACAGGCTGGTTAGCCAGATCAGTGACTTCGCATGTCTCATCGCTGTCCAAACGACGCAGCTTCGTCAATGCGTGCTGGGCATAAAAGATCGGTGCCTGCGCGCGGGTGTGACGTCGGATCGTCGTTTCAAGTGCAGCCCGGTCAAACGGCTGATCCGCGCGCGTTACGATCACTGCATCGGCGCGGCGCAACGCGGTCAACGGCTCGCGCAAACGTCCGAAAGGAACCATCCGCGCACGCGCCAATTCATCGGTCGCATCTATCAGGACCAAATTCAAATCCCGCTGCAGCCGCAAATGTTGATAGCCGTCATCCAGTAGAAAGACCGACACCGGCGCGCGTCCGGCCAGCCAGCGTCCGGCGGCATACCGATCCTGATCCACGATGACGCGCACGCCGGGACAACTTTGCGCTAACAGGTAGGGTTCATCGCCCGCCGCCGCCGCCTCGCACAAAAGCGTTTTTCCGTCAGAGACTTCGACGCGTCCCGTGCTGGCGCGTTTGTAACCACGGCTGAGAATAGCAACAGCATGGCCTTCGGACTGCAACCAATTCGCCAGCCACGCCACGCAGGGCGTTTTGCCGGTGCCGCCGACGGTCAGGTTGCCAATGCTGATGACCGGGGCAGGAAGCTGTTTTTGTTTCAACCAGCCGCGCTCGTACAGCCACGCGCGCGCGCGCACGCCGCCCGCATAAAGTTTGGCGGGCAGATAAAACAGCGGACGTGTGATGGGCGGGAGAAACATACAGGGTGATGACAAGCGTTTGCCAAAGAGCATGGAGCTCAGGCTTATGGTCTTTGAAAAATAGGTTTAACAAAACGTACTGCCAAGGGTAAGGCAGGTTATTAACCTGCCTTACCGACTTCTGTTAAATCAATTTTTCAAAAGCCAGCAGCCTGTCTTGGAAATCCCGCCCACAGGCTGAAGCCTGAACTCCATGCTCTTTGGCGGATGACACGCCACAAATCGTGTGTACGATCAAGCAAGCAATTTAACCACAGCCGCGACCGTGCGCGCAGTCGCGCCGCGATTGGCTTCGATGGTTTGGCGCGCATTGGCGCCAAGCTGTTGCGCGTAAGCCTGATCGCGCAAGAGGCGTTCAAATGCCGCGCTCAATTGTGTAACCAGAGTGTGGCGGTCGCCGCCAGCCAATTGCAACAAAGCCTCGCGCTGTAAAAATTCCTGGGCGATGGCGCGGAAGTTTTCCATGTACGGCCCAACGACGATGGGTTTGCCGTACAGGGCCGGTTCCAGAATGTTGTGGCCGCCTTTGGGCACGAGGCTGCCGCCGACAAAGACGAGCGTGGCGAATGGATAAAGCGCAGCCAACTCGCCCAGGGAATCAAGCAGGATCGTTGGCGTGGTGCGGCACATTTCCGCATAGAGTTCTTCATCGCGCACGGAAGCGAATCGGTACGAACGCGTTTCCGGCGGCTCATAAGACGAGCGGCGTATCATTCCCCCGGGGAAATCGTGCGCTTGCGCCACCACATTGAAACGCTCCGGGTGACGTGGCGCCAATAGCAGACGCACTCCGGCAAACGGTGTAGATTGCCTTAACAGGCCGAAAGCTTCGAGAATGATTCCCTCTTCACCATCACAAGAACTACCTGCGACGATCAAAGGCGCACTGTCGAGTCGGAAAACGTCATTTAATTGGGCGGAGATGGTTTTCAAGCGAGGATTCAGAGCCGTAGCACTGATGTCGTATTTGAGATTGCCGCTGACTTCGACACAGATCGAATCCGCTCCCAAGGCCACCGCGCGTTCGGCATCCGCCGCGCTTTGCATCAGGAAGCGCGAGATTTGGCGATAGAGTGGTTTGAGCACCCAGCGCACGCGCCGCGCACGCCGGAACGAGCGGTCAGAGATGCGGCCATTCGCCACTAAGACGGGAATCCCTTGCGCACGGCATTCGGCCAAGAAGTTCGGCCAGAGTTCCGATTCCATCAGGATGACGGCTTGTGGGCGAATGATTGACAACGAGCGCCGCACGGCGAAGCGCCAATCGAAAGGGAAGTAGCACACGCCGTCAGCTTCCGCCGCACGTTCGCGCGCGACCTGTTGCCCGGTGGTTGTTGTCGTCGAAACGATCAGGCGATGCTCAGGAAACTGCGCGCGCAAGGCTTTCAACAATGGCAGCGCCGCCAGCGTTTCGCCGACGGAGACCGCGTGCAACCATAAGGTCGGGCGCGTATCCGTTCGCCAATCCGCAGGCAGGCGGCCTAGCCGTTCGGTCAAATTGTGCAGGTATTTTCGATGAACGACAGCTTGCCAGGCGAAATAGGGCAGGAGCGCCAGCGCGGCCAAGGTCAACAGCAAGCTGTAGAGCAAATACATAGAGACCTCAGACTTCAGACTTCAGACCTCAGACCTCAAAGCGTAGCGAAGTCGCAAAGGTCTGAGGTCTGAAGTCTGAGGTCTGAAGTCTGGTTATCTAGCGCGTTCGATGTAACGGCCTTCGGTCGTGTCTACGCGAATCTTTTCGCCCTCTTTGATAAAGGCGGGCACCTGGATGGTGATACCGGTTTCGAGCTTGGCGGGCTTGCCGACATTGCTGACGGTCGCGCCTTTGATTTCGGGTTCGGTCTCGACGACTTTCAATTCGACTACGCCAGGGATCGTGACGCTGATGGGCTGGCCCTCAAAGAACTCTACCTTCACGTTGGTTTCGGGCAGCAGGTAGCCAACGTCATCGCCCAGTTCCTCTTCGTGCAGCCCAATCTGTTCGTAGCTGTCGTTGTTCATGAAGTAGTAGGTTTCGGCTTCGCTATAAAGGTAGCTCATTTCCTGCTCTTCAAAGTGGGCGCGTTCCACCGATTCGGTCGAGCTGAAGCGATGCTCCATCGTATTGCCGGTTTTCAGGTTGCGCATGCGGGTTTGCACCATCGCGCGCAAATTGCCGGGGGTGTGATGATGGAATTCGATCACGCGGTGCGGCACACCGTTGTGCAACAGCACCATCCCTTTCCGAATCTGGTTCGCCTTGATTGAGGCCATAACAAAATCTCCTCGAAATGCCGTAGTGATTACCCTAGTGCGATAACTGCGGGTTTGAAAAAGGGGATAAGATAACGAACCAGTCCAGACCGGTCAAGCAATCATAATTAGTGCCACGGGCGCGTTGGCCGCGACGGTTGTGTTACGATGCGCGCCCGTTACCGTACCCCAACACAAAGGAGTTCATTCAACTTGGAGAAACAGGCAGCTTTTAGCGCTGAAATGGAGCGGGCGGAACGCCTGCTGGCGCGCCGCGATCCCATCTTGCGTCCGGTCATTAAACAATATGCGCCATGCCGTTTACGCCCGCACACCCGCTACTTTGAGACGATGGTCGGCTCGATTGTCTCGCAGCAGCTTTCGACCAAAGCTGCCGATACGATCTTCAAACGGTTCAAGGCGCTCTACACCCCGGCACGCTTTCCCAAACCGGCACAGATTGCCGAGACGCCGAATGAGCACTTGCGGGGCGTGGGGTTGTCGCAACAAAAGGCGAATTACATCAAAGACCTGGCCGCCAAAACCCACGACGGCACGATCCGCTTCAACCATCTGTCGAAATTGGAAGATGCCGCGATCATCGAGATGTTGACCCAGGTCAAAGGCATCGGGGTTTGGACCGTGCACATGTTTTTGATCTTTTCGTTGGGTCGGCTGGATGTGCTGCCGGTCGGCGATCTGGGCATTCGCAATGCCATCCAGCGCGCGTATGGCTTCGATCATTCCCCGCTGCCCGCTGAGATCGAAGCTTTGGCGGAGGAGCGTGGCTGGCGGCCCTATTGTTCAGTCGCCTCGTGGTATCTGTGGCGCAGTTTGCAGAACAAACCAGAGTTGGATTAACGACGCCGAATCGGGTTTGGGTGAAACACAGAGAGCAAGGCCAGCCGTCCGACACAATGTCCAGTCGAAGAGACTTGGCTTGACCGTTGTTCGAGCGGCGATCAAGCCGGGGCAGGTTTCCGGTTCGTTGTTTCAAGCAGGTGGCGAGAATGAATAGGCCCTGGGAGGTGAGGGTTTTGGCCGCTCAAAGCAAGCGTGTTAAATTGCCGGAGAGAAAACCTACCTGGCCTGAAGTGTCCGGGTGTAACGGAAGAGGAAACCATGCCGCAAGGAATATTGCCCAAACGAATATTGATTGTAGACGACGAGGAAGACGCCCGCTTGATGATTTCGGCGGTGGCGACCGCCGCCGGGTATGAAACGGTCGAGGCCGCGGATGGGCGTGAGGCCTTGGACATCATGCAACAGGATGCCGATTTCGTCCTGGTGATCTGTGACAAAATGATGCCGCGCCTGGATGGCTATGAAGTCATTCGTTTCATGCGCGGTGACGACCGGTTAAAAGACATTCCCGTCATCATGTCCACCGCCGACCGCACGACTCAGCATTTGGGTGGTTTGGCGCCTGACGGCAAAACCCACTTCGTCAACAAAGCCTCCGGCGTTGAAAACATGCGCCAGGGCATTCAACGCGCGTTGGGCCTTGATTTGGCGGATAAATCCACACGCGAAATGCCCACCTTGGAGTAGTCAGTAGTCAGTAGCTGAATTTGACGGTCGCAACATTGCTGTCTATCGGCTGCTAACCACCAGTTGCTGACAACCGACAACCGACTACACACCATGTCCAACTGCCCGTTATGCAGCCGCGCGGAGGGCGCACTCATTTATGAATTGGCCGGCCCGGATGCCGACTTGGTGGAATTGTTGCAAGCCAATCTGCCCGGCTGGGAAAGCGCGGCGGGCGTCTGTCCGAACTGTTTGGAGTTGTTGCGCGGCGCTCAGCAACGCTTTCTCGCCAATCCCGCGATTTTCAGCGACGGCGCCTATCGCATCTTGCCGACGCCGCTGCGCATGGGCGCCGATGAACGCTTCACTGGGCGCGGGGTCACCATTGCCTTTCTGGATTCCGGCTTCTTCTTTCACCCCGATTTGACCGCCACGCAAAATCGCATCAAACGCTATGTCAACGTCGCCTTAACTGGCGAGCACGCCGAACGTAATCCTCTGAACAACGCCGATGAGGGTTGGGACGAACTCAAACGCTCCGATGATTCAAGTTGGCACGGAATGATGACCTCGGTGGTGGCGGCGGGCAATGGGTATCTTTCGCAAGGGTTGTATCGTGGCATTGCCAGCGAAGCCAACGTTGTGCTGCTCAAAGTCGGAACCGCCAATCGCATCACGCATGAAGACATCCGGCGCGGTTTGGAATGGGTGCTGCGCAACAAAGACGCCTATAACATTCGCGTCGTGAATGTTTCCTGTGCGGGCGATTACGAAGCGTCTTACCTGACGGATGGTTTGTCGCAGGCGGCGGAAGCGTGCGTGCGCGCCGGGCTGGTCGTTTGTTGTGCCGCCGGGAACGCGGGGCACTCGCCGCACCACGAAGTGCTGCCGCCAGCCTCTGCGCCTGCGGTCATTACTGTGGGTGGTTTTAACGATAAGAATACGTTGGTGCTGGCCGACAACGAGGTGTATCAGTCATCGTATGGCCCCACTCTTGACGGGTTGCAAAAGCCGGAGCTTATCGCGCCCAGCATTTGGCTGGCGGCGCCGATTTTGCCCGATACGCCAACCGCGGAAGCCGCGCACCTCTATCACGAATTGCACGCTGCTCCTGACAGCCAATTGCGCGAAATTCTGAACGAACACGCTGGCATAGATAGCGATCTGGATGCCGCACGCGCGTTGCCGCATTATCTGATTCGCCAGCTTGTCGCCATCAAACTGCACGACAACAACGTCATTAGCGGTCAATACAAGCACGTGGATGGCACCAGTTTCGCTTCGCCGATTGTGGCCTCAGTGGTCGCCCAAATGTTGCAGGCCAATGCGCGGCTCACTCCGCAACAAGTCAAACGCATTCTGATAGACACCGCGATTCGGCTGGAAAACGTGCCGGTTGAACGGCAAGGCTGGGGT
Source organism: Acidobacteriota bacterium (assembly GCA_016196035.1). Lineage (NCBI taxonomy): Bacteria > Pseudomonadati > Acidobacteriota > Acidobacteriota bacterium. Next base: position 115,247 of record JACPYM010000060.1, read on the forward strand.
TCGATTATCCCTGGACGAGCCGTGGCGCGGGCGCTGGAGATGCGTCGAAGTAGGTGAAGTAGGCGCCCTAGTAACTTCGTAATAAGTCGGCTAGAATGCCTGCGCAATCCTTGCAAAACTCTTTACCACACGCGGATGTAACAACTGAAGGCATCGAGTGAAGTCGCAGTTCAAGGCGGCTGTTTGTTTGGCTTGTCACTCCGCGGCAACACATCCACCATCGGAATTGAGTCCCCATTATGTTGACGCTTGGAATTCACTACATCGGCACCATTGCTTCGCTGGATATGCGCGGCAAATTCATCAAAGGGCAGGGCGGTCACCAACTGCAAATCCTGACCGACAAAGTGCTCGAGGCCGGCACCGCCAAGGTTTTGCTCAACCTCACCGGCGTGCCCATCATTGACAGCATGGGCATCGGCGAAATTGTGCGCGCCTTCAAACGCGTGCAGCAGTCAGGCGGCGAATTGAAGCTGGTCGGCGTGACCGAGCGCGTTTATGGCGCGTTGCGCATCACCCAATTGCTGGATTTGATCGAGAGCTATAAAACCGAAGACGAAGCGGTGGCGAGCTTCAACAAAAAGGGCAAAGGTAGAAAGAAGAAGTCAGATGACGCTGAGGATGACGCAGGTGATGAAGACAATAGCGAGAGCGAAGACGACGCCGAAGCTTGAGCCTTAACTTAACAAGGAACAAAGAAAGAGGAGCGGGCCAGTTTGGTTACTGGCCCGCTCCTCTTTCTTTGTTCCTTGTTAGTCAGCGTGCTGCTTATTTGGCGCTTTTGGTGATCGCGTAATAGCCATCTTTGGTGCGCACGGTCAACGGTGGCAGCCCGCGTGGCGGCGTCACTTTGATTTTGATCTTGTGCCACTGGCCGTCGCTTTTTACGTTCGTCGGCGTATAGCTCATACTGTATTGATGGCGCAATTCCAACGCGATGCGCGTGGTGGCGTCTTCCAATTCCGCCGCTGAGCGCGGGAAGAAGGCCTTGCCCCCGGTGGTTTGCGCAATCTCTTCAAGAATGCCTTGGCCTTGCATATCGAGCGAACTACCTGCGCCGCCGCCCATTTCGACAATCCCGATACAGTAAATTTGGACGCCCGCTTCTTTGAGCAGCTTGCGCAACTCGCCGTAGGTGTAGCGCGAGGAATTGTCCTGGCCGTCAGAGATCAACAGGAGCGCGTGTTTTTGTTGGCGGCCCTGTTTTACTTTTTCGATGCCCAGATAAACGGCGTCGTAAATTGCCGTCTGCCCTTTGGCATCCACCAAGGTCAGTTTGTTGGCGAGGGTCGTGCCGTCGGTGAATTCGGAAACCAGGCTGGCGCGTTGGTTGAAGGCGACCAGGAAGAAATCGTCATCGTCGTGGCTGGTATCTACGAAGGCTTTCAACGCCTCGCGCGAGCGGTCAATTTTGCCTTTCATGCTGCCCGAAACGTCGAAGACGATGCCGACGCTGACCGGCACATCGTCGTCTTTGAACGCATCAATGTTTTGTTTGACCTTGTCTTCAAAAATCTCGAAGTGTTTCTTCTCCAACCCCGTGACCAGCCGATTGTAAGGATCGGTGACCGTTACTGTGAGGGAAACCAGATCGGTGCGCTCAGTAATGATTGGATCATCAGGGCGCGCAGGTTTCGGCGGGTCCTGCGGTGGCGTAGCTGGCTTCGCTTCCTGCTTTTGCGCAGCAGCTTGCGTTTGTTGGGGAGTAGAACCAGACGTAGCCCCACTGCCGGTCTGTTGCGCGTGTGTCACCGCCAGGTTCAGCAGCGCAAAGAGACTAACGATGAGTGCCAGGAATGCTGAAACTTTCTTCAACATCGTTGTCCTCCAGTACCTTTGGGCAATGCCGTTGGGCAATGCCGTTGGGCAATTTCTCTTGGCAAATTGTTGGGTGATCAATCTGTGAGACGACCTAACCCAGCAAGCTAGCATTGCCAATGACTCGACCGCGACACGGCGCTTTCGCTGTAGGGGATCTCAACCGCCACAGAGAAACGGCGGTCGCGATGCAAATGGTTATTCTTCGCTGATGCAGGAAACGGACGGTGGCATTCTAGCCACTTGATGTCTCGCACGCAATTCAAATCCCGCCAAAGATCGGTTGCAGGTTCAAATAATGGGGAGGCCACGATAACCGTCACGAGATTCCTAGGTGCCTTTGGGTTCTTTGACGGCAATTTCCCGCTCGCCCGAATCGAAGAGCAGGGTCGTTTCGCCATCGGATACTTTGAACTCGATCACGACCGGCCCTTTGACATCAACCGGTAGCAAGAAACTGAATTCCTTTTCTTTGACCTCTTCGCCCGCCGCGCCCAGCGCCGTATCGGTGAAGAAGGTTTTGCCGCCAAAGTCGCGCGCGATGACTTCCAGTTTGAACCCATGCGGCGATATGCCTTCCAGCGCGATGGTCAGCCGTGCGGTTTCACCGGGACTATAGGCCACCCGGTCGGTTCGAATATCGGCGACGGTGACGTGGTCGTCGGCAAACAACTTGTCCATCTCGGTCACACCTTCGGCGATGACGCTGCCATCTTTGCGCAGCAGCCGATAGACGATTTGATTGCTATCGAGATATTCGGGCAGTTTGAATTCGACGACGGCGTGCTTGTTCAGCGTGACCGGCTTGCTCTCTTTCGTTTTGCCGATGACGAGGTCGAAGGTCGCATTCAGGATGGCTTTTTCCGCCGCCAAATCAAAGGCGAGCACGAACGAATCGTTCTCCTGTGCCCCGGCGATCAGACGCACTTTGATTTGCGCTTCAGGTGGCGGCGGTTCTTTGGCGGCAGCCGGTGGCGGCGCATTCGCTACTGTGGGCGGTGTGGCGCTGGGAGGTAGGCCCTTGGAAAGTGAGACGCTCTCGGCGTTGCCGGGCGTCGCGCCCGTCACGGACCGCACGGACGCGACTTTGTAAAAGACCAGCGCGCCCTGTTGATCGAAGATTTGCAGCAGATACTGATCGCCGCTGGCTTGCACAGCTTTCAGCAAGAGCGCTTTGGTATCGTTGGGTGGCAGCACCAGCGCCAACTGCCCGGCCTCGGTGTGACTGCCGTCCTTGCCCAAGCTCAATCTTACGCTGCCGCGAAATTCACGGTCGGAATTGTTATCGAGAATGAGCAGGTATTGTGCGCCGCTGCTTTCGAGACTGGCTGTGAGCGAAGGGCGCTGCCTGGCGCCGGATTGCGCCTGGGCCAGGGTGGCGCACAGGGAAAAGCCGCAGAGCAAGCAGGTGAACCCGAATTGTCTTGCCATCGCTTTCATGAAAACCGCCGCTCATTGTTCGTCACCGGTTAAGGCCCGATTGATGGCCGCGATGATACCACGCCGTTGCCGATTCACATTGATTTGGCGCGCCCAATTGCAAAAGAGTTGATTGAGGTACTCTCGCGTCTCCGGCAGCTCCAGCACAACGGGTTTAAGCCGTAATTGAAGGCCCTTGATGTCGAGCGTCGCCGGGTCTAGTTCCCAGCGCAGCCAGGGACACGCAGAATTTTTTTGAAAGCTGGCCCGCACATCCTTTTTCGTGAGCAGTGCCGGAATGTCGTTGAGCGGTTGATTGGCGAGTTTGGCCAAGATTTGCCTGGCCTCGTCGGACAGGGCGTAAATAAAAGTGCCCGTCACTGTGTCATCGGGGTTGGCCGCCGTCACGGTCAAGGCCGCCTTGCCATGAATTTCGAGCGCCGGTTTGTCCGGCTGTTGCACGTAAACAGCGACCGTTTTGGGCGGCGTCGTAAAGGCGCTGGGCGGGCGTGTTTGTGCTGGGCTGAGCAATCCGTAAAGCAGCAGTGTGAAGGCCAGCGGCAGATGCGGTTTCATATTACGGGGCCTATCCAAAAGGTTTTGTGGGAGCCGCACAACGTCCTGGCGCGCTGGAGTCTGGTGCCCCTCCACACTCTAGCGGCCATTTTGCTGTGCCTGCTCCCACAAACTCGGAATCGGAAAATGAGCGTCCGATTGATTACTGATCTTCCTCGCCGTTAATCGCCCGATTCATGCGGGCAATGATGCCGCGGCGCGGGCGGCCGGCATTGATCTGCTTGGCCCAGTTGGTGAAGAGGGCTTCCATCTCTTCTTTGGTGTACTTGGAGTTCTCGCTTGGGCGGGCGTTGATGTCCAGCACGACGCGCGTGAATTTCAATTTGGCGCCCATGACGTCAACTTCGAGGCCCGTGAGTTCCAAATGAATAATGGGTGGCTCAGTGGCTTTTTGGAATTGGGCCACGATATCTTTCTTTGTCACGCTGGTCGGCACTTGCGCCAGCGCCTTGCCCGTCAGCGCTGAAATCCGTTGGCGCGCATCATCGGGAATTTGATAGGTGACCGTGCCCGCCACGGTGTCATCGCTGTTGGCGGCGGTGACGGTGTAAGTCAGCTTGCCGCGCACCTCTTCCGTATCATTCAATTTCCCAAGCGCCAGTTTGGGCGCGGTCGTGTAAGCAGTTGGCTTGGGCGCCACAGCCGGTTGTTGCGCGAAAGCGAAAGTGTTCAAGGCCAGCAGGCCGATCACAGCAAAAAGCATGTGTGAGAGTTTGTTGTTCATATTTGATCTCTAACTGCCTCCTTCAATGCAGTAAAAAAGTTTGATGAAAGGGGGTACGTAAGACGCGCCGGTCATGCGGGCCAGCGTCTCGCGGTGTTTGGAGACCGCTTAGAGTATGAAAGCCGGGAAACGGATGCAAGAGCGCGCCGCAATAATTTTGCCGGCCCGTCTCTCACCTGTCACGCGCTCGACACTCCTTCAGACGCAGGGCATGATGCGGCACTGCTCACGCCGCAGGCAGACAGATCGCTTCTTAAGTTGCGTCACAATGACTTAAACAATGCAAGTGAATAATGGGGCTGGTAGAGCGAAGCGGATTTGAATTTCTCTGACGAAGTTCGCTGGCTTGCTGACATCGAACATAAAGCAGGCATAAAATGAGCCAATATCGTGAGGTTGACGTCAACAAGCGAAATTAATTCAATTTGCCGGGAATTCGGTTTGGGTTAACGCGAAGCACATAACCAAAAATTCCCCAGTGAGCCCAACTTTCGCGTCATGTGCCTCGCGCCAAACTCAGAGCGCTACACGCACTGTGGGCAGTCAGGTTTCATTATTTTCATAAAAATTTGGCTGCCCGCGCCAGGCGCGCTTTATTCGTATGGCTTCATCAACACCAATTACTTTACGCATTGGCGTAGACACCGGCGGAACGTTCACCGACTTCATTGCTGTGGTTGGCGCGCAGCAACGCGCCTTCAAAGTGCCCTCGACGCCGCAGGCGCCCGCTCAGGCAATTTTGCAAGGACTCGCGCGCATTCTGACTGAATGGCCCGAATTGACGGGCCAAAAATTCGCCACCCAAATTGTGCACGGCACGACCGTCGCCACCAATGCCTTGCTCGAACGCAAAGGCGCGCGCACCGCGCTGGTCACGACGGCGGGTTTTGAAGACGTGCTCGAAATCGGGCGGCAGGCGCGGCCCGATTTGTATAACTTTGCGGTCACGCGCCCCGCCCCGCTGGTGCCAGCCGCATTGCGCTTCGGCGTCAACGAACGTGTCGGGGCGGATGGCGGCGTCTTGACGGAATTGAAGCCGGCGGAACTGGTAAAACTCACGCGCAGGCTCAAACGTGCCCGCGTCGAATCCATCGCCGTCTCGTTGCTCTTTTCCTTCGCCCATCCGGCGCACGAGCGAGCCATCGCGGCGACGCTGGCGGAACTCAAGGTGCCGCTTTCGATCTCGCACGAAATCCTGCCCGAATACCGCGAGTACGAACGCACCTCGACCGTCGTCATCAATGCTTATCTGGCCCCGCTGGTCAGCCGTTACTTGCGGCAGCTCGTGGATGGTTTGAAGCGCACAATCCGCAATTCGCACAGCCTGCGCATCATGCAATCGTCCGGCGGTTCGATTTCCGCCGAGATGGCCGCGCGTGAGCCGGTGCGCACGATTCTCTCCGGCCCGGCGGGCGGCGTCGTGGCAGCCACGCGCATTGCCGCGCTGGCCGGTTATGCAGACGTGTTGACCTTTGATATGGGCGGCACCTCGACCGATGTGGCGCTGTGCCAGGGCGGGCTGCGCACAACGAATGAAGCGCAAATCACCAGTCTGCCCGTAGCGGTGCCGGTGCTCGACATTCACACGGTCGGCGCGGGCGGCGGTTCGATTGCTTATGTTGATGCGGGCGGCGCGTTGCGTGTCGGGCCCGAATCGGCGGGCGCTGACCCCGGCCCGGCTTGTTATGGCAAGAGCTTGCCGGAAAGCATGAAAGCCACGGTGACCGACGCCAATTGTGTGCTGGGCCGGTTTGCGGGCGGCGGTTTGTTGAATGGCGCGATGCAACTGGATGAAGCGCGCGCGGCGCAGGTGTTGGATGAATTGGCGGCGGCGCTGACAAACGCTTCGGCGCAACGGGTCACGCGCGCGCAAGCGGCGCTCGGCGTCATCCGCGTGGCCAATGCGAATATGGAGCGCGCGCTGCGCCTGGTTTCCATCGAACGCGGCTTCGATCCGCGCCGCTTTACGCTGGTCAGTTTCGGCGGCGCGGGCGGCTTGCACGCGGCAGCGCTGGCCGAAGCCTTGCGCATTCCGCGCGTGCTGATCCCGGCCAATCCCGGCGCGTTCTCGGCGCTGGGCGTGCTGCTGGCCAATGTCGTCAAAGATTATGCGCGCACCGTGATGCTGACGGTGGAACCGGGCAACGCCTTGCCCCGCGAGGTCGCCGCCGAGTTCGTGCGCATGGAAAAACAAGCCGCGCGTGATCTGCGCGCCGAAGGCTTTCCCGCCGCCCAAAGCCGACTCGTGCGCGCCCTGGCACTGCGCTATCGCGGACAATCCTTCGAGTTGGAGATTGCGGCGGCGGGCGATGTGTTGCGCGCCTTTCATCAAGCGCATCAGGCGCGTTACGGCCACGCGGATGCGAACAAAGCCATTGAAATCGTCAGCCTGCGCCTGCGCGCCAGCGGCTTGACGGAAAAGCCTGCTTTGACAGCGGCGAAACGCCTCCGCAAGCATTCAGCCAAACCGGCGCGCACGGCTCAAGTCATCCTGACCAGCAAACCCGTGAGTGTGCCTGTTTATCAACGCGAAGCGCTGACGCCCGGCGCGCAGTTGGCGGCTCCGGCCAGCGTGGTTGAATACGGTTCAACCACGCTGATCCCCAACGGCTGGCAGGCCACCATTGATGCTTGGCAAAACCTGCTGCTCACGCGCCGTATGCCGTGACGCGAGCTTATTGCCGGATGCGAATGCGCGCGCCGTCGAAAACCAGCGTCAACCCCAGCGAAGCATCGCTGTCCACCACGTTCCCGTTCGGCTCGGCGAATTCAAAGTGCAGCGGCCCCGTGAAACGCGTGTTGGTCTCGTTCAGCGTGACCGTGCCAAAGACCGTGGCCGCGCCTTTTTGTTCCTGATCGTCTTTCTTGTACTGCACCCAAGTGTAAGCGAACTGCCGGCCGCCCAGATGCTGCCAGACACCGCGCCCGCCGCTGAAGGTGTGATCCACGTCGGTTTCGACCAGCGTGCCGTCTTCGTGGAAAGTCACCAGCGTCGGGATGCCTTCGGGGTCGGGAATCGTCCACGAACCGACGATGGCCTTCTTTTGCCGTTCCAAAATGTCGAGCACGCCGCCCTGTTGCAGGTCAATCTGCGGTTGCTCGGTTTGGGCGCCTTCAACCTGCGGCAGCGTGTTGCGGACGCGGCCCCGGGCTGTGGTGCTTTGGGCAAAGACGCTGGCGGTCAGCAGTGCCATCAAACAACCGGCAGTGAGCAGTGCGGAAACGCTGTGTGGCGAGTTCAAATTGCGATTCATACGATCCTCCGTAAGTTTGAAGTTGTTGTGTCAACGAGCGGCCATTTCCGCCCTCACTCTGCTAAGCGGGAATGGCTGGCTAAACTGCCAACGCGCTCGGAAAAAAATTCATCCTGTAAAAAATTCGGTAATGACCGTAGGGGCAGACCTGCGTGTCTGCCCCGGTCGCGTTAGACGGAATCGAAAGCTACAGATGCCACCGGGGCAGACACGCAGGTCTGCCCCTACGCTGTCACCGGAAAATTTACAGAAAGAAAAATTTGCCGGCCCCGGCAATTGTGCTAGCGTGCGCGGCTGAACCTGTCTGATGGAGGGCGAGATGATGTCAGGCTCGACCGAAGAGATTACCCGATTATTACTGGCCTGGAGCGACGGCGACCAAGAGGCGCTCGCCAAGCTGACGCCGCTGGTGCAGCAGGAATTGCGCCGCTTGGCCGAACGCTACATGCGGCGCGAACGCGAGGGGCATACCTTGCAAACGACGGCGCTGGTCAACGAGGCGTATGTGCGTTTGATTGACGCGCAGCAGGTGCGCTGGCAAAACCGCGCGCATTTCTTTGCCGTCTCGGCGCAGGTGATGCGGCACATCCTGGTGGATTTCGCGCGCGCGCGCGGCTACCACAAACGCGGCGGCGCGTTGCCGCACGTCGCACTCGATGAAGCGCTGGATGTCACCGCCGACCGGGGCGCGGAATTGGTGGCGCTCGACGATGCGCTGACGACCTTGGCTGCTTTGGATCCACGCCAATGTCATGTGGTGGAGCTACGATATTTCGGCGGGTTGAGTTATGAAGAGATTGCCGAAGTCCTCAAAGTCTCCGTCGGCACGGTGCGGCGTGATTGGAGTCTGGCGCGTGCCTGGCTCTTTCGTGAACTGAGCAAAACGCCGCTCGCCGCTGAACCAGAAGCAAGCTAAATGGAAGTCTGTGCGTAAATCAAAAAACAGATACAACCTGGGTGCGCACCGCTGCCAGCGTGCAGACTAGGCGGCAGGCGGAATCATGCCGGAGGGGTTTCCTTTCAGTATCAAGCTGTCTGCCGCCGAGTCTGCACGCTGGCAGCGGTGCGTACCCAGGTAAAGCTGCTTGTTTTATTCAGATGACACCCGCTCGTTACCAGCAAATTGGCGCGTTGTATCACGCCGCGCAGGCGCAGCCGCCGCAAGCGCGCGCGGCCTTCCTCCTTGAAGCTTGCGCGGATGATGACGAGTTGCGCCGAGAGGTCGAATCGCTTTTGGCCGCCGATGCCGCCGCCGGTGATTTTATAGATGAACCTGCCTTGGCCGCCGCCGCTGAATTGCTCGCCGCGACCGCCAGCCCGGCGCTAGTTGCAACCGATGCCACGTTGCGCCGCACGCCGCCGCAAGCAAACCTGCCCACCGCTTCCGCCATTACACAACTCGATACCGCTCCGGGCTGGTTCGTGCAAATGCGCCGCCAGCCGCGCTTCCGCTGGTTCGTGCTGTGTTATGGCGTGTTCGTGTTGGGTTGTTACTTCCTGAGCGTGGGGCTGGTCGTGCGCTACGGCGACCTGGTCAAAGATTTCGGTTGGGAATACGCAGCGCGGGGCGAGCGTTGGTACGTGAGCGCGGTTGATCCGCAGGGAGTTGCCGCGGGCCGTTTGCAAGCCGGTGATGAAATACTCGCCATCAATGAAGACCGCTGGATCATTCGTCTCGGCGAAGACCTCAACTTACATTTGAACCGTGATTTGCTTGCGCCTGACCGTCCTTATTCGTTGCGCGTGGCGCGTCGGACTGTGACGACAAAGGTTGAACTGCCGCTGCCGCTGCGGCGTGACTGGCGTGTGCGGGCGCGCCTCGTCGTGGCGTTGCTGACCAGCGTGCCGTTTTGGTTGCTGGCGTTGCTGGTGGGCTGGCTGAAACCGGCGCAGCGGCTTACGCAGCTGGCCTGTCTGGCTTCGTTCAGCGCGGCGTATGACCTGGCTGCGACCGCGTTCTTTCCCGTGGCGGCTTTCCTGCCGGAGCCAGTGCATGCCTTTCAAGAGATGTTCAGTCTAGATGTGCTGAGCTTTGCGGTGACCTATCACTTCTTCTCACTCTTTCCGGCGGGCGCGCCGCCCCAGCGGGGCTGGCTGTGGTTGCGGCGGGTGTTGTATGTCTGGGGCGCGTTGCAATTCATTCCGCGCGTTTTCATGCGCCATTGGGTGGCTGCCGGTGAGCACGTCTTTCGGCAACAGTTCGCCGCGCATGCCGCCGCCTATGCCGCTTACATCCGCTTCGACGGCGCGCTCTATGCGGCGCTGGCGGTTTGTATGATGTGCGGCGCGCTGGCCGTCGTCGCGCACCATTACCGCCGCATACAGGAAGCCGATCAGCGCCGCCGTCTGAAATGGCTGTTGTATGGATTGGGTTTTGGCCTGTTGCCCAGCACGCTCTTTTTTGCCGCCTTTGTGACGGCATCCAGCCTGGGCACTTATACGCCGTCAAACAGCAATTTTCTCTTGTTGCTGCAACTCAGCAACATCTCGCTGGTCTGCATCCCGCTGGCTTTCGGCTATGCGAATCTCAAACACCGGGTCTTTGAGATTCAGGTTGTCGTGCGGCGCGGTGTGCAATACCTGCTGGCGAAAAACGTCTTGCGCGGCCTGTTGTTTCTGCCGCTCGCCGTGCTAGTACTCCATCAAGCTGTAAGTGATGGATGCTGAGAGCGCATCCGGGATGTAGGGCGGGATTAAATCCCGCCCTACATCCCTCATTTTCAGCTTGATGGAGTACTAGGTTGGACGGTCCTCGTCAACCGGCATCTGACGATTGCGGAGTTGTTCTTCCGCCATTCAATCTATTTCTACGTGACCTTGCTGGCCGCGCTCAGCCTGCGGTTTCGGCGGCAGTTGGGCGAATGGATTGACCGCCGCTTTTTCCGCGAAGCTTATAACCAGGAACAAATCCTGCGCGCCTTGATCGAAGCGCTCAAACAACTCAATGACTTGCCCGCCATCGCGCGGCTGGTTAGTCGCGAGATCGAAGCCGCGTTGCATCCGGCACGGGTTTACGTTTTTTATCGTGAGGGTGAACAGCACGATTTGACGCTTGGTTATTCCTCTGGCGGAACGACAAGGCCATTGCGCATTCCCGGTCATTACGCGCTGGTGCGCTGGGCCGAAAACAGCGCGCACCCGCTCGATTCGCAAGCCTGGCAACAGCAAGGGCTGCCGCCGCACGAACAATCCTGGCTGGCGGAGTTGGGAGCGCACTTACTCGTGCCCATCACCTTTTCGTCCGGACGGCTAGCGGGTTTGCTGGTGCTGGGCGCCAAGAAATCCGAAGAGCCTTACGGGCTGAATGACCGCCGCTTGTTGCAAGCGCTGGCCGATCAAATCGCCGTCGTAGTGGAAAACATTCAACTGCGTCAGCGCGTCGTGCAGGCCGATCAGCGCGAACGCACCGTGCTGGCGCGGCTGGCGGGCGAGCGCGTCAATGTGCTGAAAGAATGTCCGAGTTGCGGCGCCTGTTATGACGGCGACGTGCAGCTTTGCGCGCAGGACGGCCAACCGTTGAAGGTCAGCTTGCCAGTCGAGCGGACGCTTGACGGCAAATACCGGCTGGAACAATTGCTGGGCAAAGGCGGCATGGGCGCGGTTTACCGGGCGACCGATTTGCGCTTGCAACGGCAGGTGGCGCTGAAAATCCTGACGGCGGGCGCTTTCGGCGAAGCGGCAGCCCTGCGTCGTTTCGAGCGCGAGGCGCGCGCCGTAGCGCAGTTGAATCACCCGCACATCGTCGCCGTTTACGATTACGGCAACGTCGGCGGCAGCGCTTATCTGGTGATGGAATGTTTGCGCGGCGTCACGTTGCGGGTGGAGCTGAAACGGCGCGGCAAGCTTGAACCGCAAACGGCGGCGCAATGGTTCGAGCAAATTCTGGCCGGTGTGCAGGCCGCGCACGCCGCCGGGATCGTGCACCGCGATCTCAAACCGGAAAACGTTTTGGCTCATGTGTAACCAGTTTGCATCGTTGCTGTCCGGCACATTCGTCGAATGAGCATCGCATTGATGCGTTTGGCGTTGTACATGGCTTCATAGGTCGCCACGTAGTCTTTGAGATAACGCTTGTGGACACCGCGAA